>JBDNFJ010000132.1:0-22696 GCA_041689895.1 Gracilimonas sp.
TCTCGAGTGTATTGGTCAATTAGGCGTTCAATGGCTTTGTCGGTAAAGGAAATCTGATTTTTCTTTAACCCATTTTCTTCAATTTGTTTAGGAATGAGATATTTTTTAGCAATTTGCGTTTTCTCCTCCAGAGTATATCCACTGATGTTGATGATTTCCATACGATCGCGCAGCGGGGCTGGAATAGTATCCAAAGAATTTGCTGTGGCAATAAACATGACTTTAGAAAGATCATATTCCAATTCCAGATAATTATCTGTGAACGTATTGTTTTGTTCGGGATCTAAAACTTCAAGCAGGGCAGAGGTTGGGTCTCCACGATAATCGGCACCAACTTTATCAATTTCATCCAGCATAATTACTGGATTTCCTTTCCCTGCTTTTTTCATGGAACGGATAATACGTCCGGGTAAGGCTCCGATATACGTTCTACGATGGCCGCGAACTTCAGCTTCATCCCGGATGCCTCCTAAACTAAATCGTTCAAACTCGCGGTTTAACGCTCTTGCAATAGATTTGCCCAGCGAGGTTTTACCTACGCCGGGAGGTCCGTAAAAGCACAAAATAGGGGCTTTCATATCTTGCTTAAGCTTCAGAACGGCTAAATATTCTACAATACGTTTCTTTACTTTCTCTAAGCCATAATGATCTTCATCCAACACTTTACGCGCATATTTCAGATCCAGCTTATCCTTGGAAAATTCATTCCAGGGAAGGTCTAAGATCCATTCCACATAACTGTAGATAATGCCATAATTTGGAGAAGCATTTGGAGTCATTTCTAAACGCTGCAATTCTTTCTTGGCCGTTTCCTTCACATAATCCGGAAGCTTTTTCTTGGCCATGCGCTCGCGGAGCCTATCAATATCTTGTTGCTCAGCGTCTTCACCCAACTCTTCCTGAATGGCCTTCATTTGTTGGCGAAGATAAAATTCACGCTGCTGGTCGTCGATGTCCGATTTCACTTTAGTTCGGATTTTCTCGCTCATATCCAACAACTGTACTTCCTTTTCCAGAAATTCCATCACCTTATCCAGGTTTTCCGAAAACTTACGAATCTCCAACAGAGACTGCTTATCCGTGACGGAAACATTTAGGTTAGATGAAATGAAATTCAGCAGAAAAGTAGGGCTGGTTATATTATTGACAGCGATGGAAGCCTCCGAAGGAATGTTTGGAGACATGTTAATAATTTGAGAGGCCGTTTCTTTGATATTCCGAACCGAAGCATCCAGCTCCAATCCCTCGATATCCATTTCCTTAGGGTAGGGTTCAACATCGGCTTTAAAATAGGGAGCACTTTGAGTAAACTCTTCTACTTCAAAATTGGATGTCCCCTGAATGACGATACTTCTACTGCCATCGGGCATTTTAATGAGCTTCAGAATCTGAGCTACGGTTCCAATTCTATGTAAGTCATTGTACTTAGGCTCTTCAACATCCTCATCTATTTGGGTGACCACGCCAATAATTTTGTCGCCTTCATAGGCTTCTTTAACTAAGGCTAAAGAGCGATCGCGACCAACGGTAATGGGGACTACAACACCTGGAAATAAAACGGTGTTTTTTAAAGGGAGAATAGGAAGTGAGTCCGGAATTTCTGCTTCGGTGAGTTCTCGCTCTTCCTCTTCTGACATTAGTGGAATTGCTTGCTCAAAATCATCAAATTCTTCGCTCGATAAAGCCAGATTTTCAAATAAATCAAAACGTTCTTTCATAAAATATAATCTGCAAATTTTTCTGTTTTTCTATATAACGGCAAATACAAAGCCATAGCATGCACAAGAAACAAACCGTCAGTATCACTCACTGTCTGTCAGTAAAGTAGGGCAAAGTGTCAGGCTTTAAAAGTGGAACTGGAAAGTGGCCACCGATAGTCCTGCTACTTGGGGCTGACTGGTTAAAGAACTTGGTGTGAACTGGGCAGCCAGCGACAAGTCCCAATTTTTGGTTTCAATAGCCGTTCCGAAGCTTAAGAATTCCGGACGTTGTGCTTTAAACCGAATGCCACCACGTAAGGGTAAAAACTTGAGTGGACGAAGTTCAACCCCAAAAGCAGAAACAAGTTTAGTAGAATTGAAGGCATTATTGGTAAGGCCAACACTTACATCTCCCATCAGTTTTATGCGGTTTATTTCGAGTAGCGCGCCACCGTGCATTGCCATAGGCAAAAGGATTGAAAATGAGCTATGGTCGGGAGTAGCAACTTGAAAAGGGTTATCTTCCCCAAACTGTTGAATAAAAGAGAGATACTGCCCTCGGGCACCGGTGAATGCCTCACTACTTACGTTTGTAGGAGTTATTATTCCAGTACTGTCTTCTAAAGAATGGGATAGAGAGATTTCATCATTATTATAGGAAATAAACCCGATATCCGTCATCGAAAATGAAAGCCGTAAAGAGCGTTGTGTGGGTTGTTGATCTGGGCGTACAGCCGAAAGGTCGCTTCCTAATGTAATTAAATAGGTGACCCCAACATCAAGTCCGGCACCAATGCCTTCAATTGAAAACTCTGTGTCGGAGAAATAGCGCTGATTTGCGGGCCCTATTTGGCTTCCATTTAAATAGGCATTTGTAGCGGCACCAAACTCGCCGGTAGCATGATACATAAAGTCCTGCGATCGACGGAATGTATTTTCTCCCTCATATATATTATTCCAAACCGCGCTTTGATAGCTCCCGCCCATCACCAATTTCGGAGCAATTCCTATAACGAAATTATCGATTCTTGGAGTCAGACCAGCCAGAAATTGAAACGATTCAGCATATCCGAAAGAAACCTCATGCAAGCTTTGGTAGCGCTGCACCAAAGAGCGGTCTAACACCGGTTGGCCATCTTTATTTTCCTGAAAAGAATTCGAGTACCAACCTTTTCCTACCCTAAAGGAAGAAGAGGTGCGAGAGCGAACTGCAATAGAAAAAGCCTGAGAATCTCGCGACCATTCTATCCCCAAAAGGGTCACATCATAACGCATGCGATGATCAGATAGGGTGGTTTTTGCCGGGTAATTTTCTTCAAGAATTTCATTTCTTTCAGCCGACGAAAGGGTAGAAGCAGAGCTTTTATAGGGATAGATATAATTACGCCCGTTTTCCAACTGATTTCTCAGACCGGAATAATTTTGAGTGGCGTTCATATAAAAACTTCCAATGCCTACTCCAAAGGCGAAATCGCCCCTGCGATCTTGTATCATAAGATTGGCAGGGTTATAAAAGTTGGCGTTATAGTCGGTTATGTAGGTACTTCCGCCACCGCCAAGCGCAATATTTCTTGGTGTAAACACGGGTTGTGCCTGCATGGTAGCCGTTCCAACGCATAGCAAAAGCAGTAAAAAAGGTACCTGCCTCATTAAATGTCCTTTCTGCACTAAACTGAGATAATAAATTTTTCTAATCAACAATCTGCAAAGGGGCTGCCCTAAGCATCAGCTTTTTTTGGCCTCTATTCTTGAAAAATACAACAACTTTAGCGTCCATTCCTAATCCTGTGCGACTAATGATTTTTCCGGCACCAAATTTAGAATGCATAACTTTTGCACCAACCTGAAAGGGATCCTCTCCATCTTCATAATCGTATTGTATGGTAGCTGAAGGTGATTTATAGGTCTTTTTTGAGCGCGTTTCTTTCCAGTCGTATTCAACGTTAGTTCCGCTGTTATCGGAATCCCTTTGCTCGAAACGATCTTTTTTCTGTGAAATGGTGGCTCCGGTTTCGGTTTGAACCACTCCGGGATCCACTTCGTCCAGAAAGCGGGAGCGCGCCTGCCTAAGTTCTTCTCCAAACTTAAATCTGCTTTTGCAATGGCTGAAATACAGCAATTCTTCGGCACGGGTAATAGCCACATAAAATAGACGTCTTTCTTCTTCTATATCTACATCAAAGTTAGCGTGAGCGCCAACGGGGAAAAGGTTTTCTTCCAGCCCAACAATAAATACGCAAGGGAATTCAAGTCCTTTGGAACCGTGAACCGTCATTAAGGTGATGGCCGGTTTATTTTCATCGAACTTGTCGGCATCGGTTATTAGGCTGATTTCCTGCAAGAAGGAGCTAAGCGAAGGTTTGGATTTTCCCTTTTCGTAGTACGAAATCGCATTCTGCAATTCAATGATATTCTCGCGGCGCATCATAGACTCATGCGAATTTTCTTCCACCAGCGCTTTCATGAAGCCCGATTGCTCCAGCATAGCTTTCACCGTATCTACGATGGTTTCCCCATTTTCCAGGTTATTACGCAGCCGGTTGATCATGTTCACAAATTCGCGCACTCGGGCTTTTGCGGGCTTATACACATCCAGCTCTTCTACATGCTGTATGATACTCCATATAGAATGGCCTTCTCCCCGAGCTTTCTTAAGCAAATCTTGGATAGATTTATTTCCAATTCCCCTGGATGGCTCATTTATAATGCGCAGTAAATTGGTTTCGTCGTGTGGATTCACCAACAACGTTAGATATCCCAGCACGTCTTTAACTTCTTTTCGCTGATAAAAGGAGAGTCCGCCTACCAGCTGATAAGCCAAATCTTTTCGGCGTAGGGCTTCCTCAAATACGCGCGACTGATAGTTGGTGCGGTACAGAATGGCAAACGCATTGTTTTGATATCCATGCCGCATTTTCAAGTTTTGGATGTGAGTGGCCACCCGATTGGCTTCATCCCGCTCATCAAAATTTTCCAGCACGGTGATGCGCTCTCCATAATCTTGCTCAGTCCACAGCGTTTTGTCCAGCTGTTTCGTGTTTTTCTTGATGATGGAATCGGCACACTGTAAAATAGATTTAGTGGAACGATAGTTTTGCTCTAAGGGCACCTGCACAGCATTTTCGTAATCTTCCTTAAAGTTGAGGATGTTGGAAATATCGGCTCCCCGAAACGAATAAATACTTTGGGCATCATCGCCTACCACGCAAATATTATTGTACTTGGAAGCCAGCATCTTAGTTGCTTTGTACTGGGCGTGATTGGTATCCTGATACTCGTCGATAAGGATATATTTGAAGCGATCCTGGTATTTCTCCAAAACCTCAGGATGCTCTTCAAAAAGCTGAATGGGTTTTACCAGCAAATCATCAAAATCCATGGCATTGCTTTGCTTCAGCCGCTTATTATAGATGTTATACACTCGGGCGGTGATGTCATCTAAGGTACTGCTCGCAAATTTTTCTTGATACACATCTGCTTCTATGAGCTGGTTTTTAGAATCGCTTATTTTATTGTGAATGGTTTTCGGTTTAATCTCTTTCGGATCAAAATTCAGCTCTTGGAGAATTTGCTTAACCACCGTTTGCGAATCTTTGGTGTCGTAGATAGTGAAGTCTGCCCCGAAGCCAATTTTATCGGCCTCAAACCGTAAAATCTTTGAGAAAATAGAATGAAAGGTTCCCATCCAAAGCTTCTTGGCTTTATCACCAATTAGATTGTGAATACGATCTTTCATTTCACGCGCAGCTTTATTCGTAAAAGTAAGCGCCAGAATCTGATCGGGAGCCGCTTTATACTGTTGAAGTAGATATGCAATGCGGTAGGTGAGCACGCGGGTTTTACCCGAGCCCGCACCGGCAACAATTAACAGCGGACCGTCGGCATGCGTTACGGCTTTTCTTTGCTGTTCATTAAGTGAAGAAATAAAATCCGGCTTATCCTTTGCAGGTTCTTCGGATGAAAGTGGAAATGTTTTCATAAATAAACGTGAAACGTGTAATCCTAAATACTGTTTTTGAAGGCTCAAATTTAAGGAATCTTCGGGTGGAATGGTCAATTGATATTGAGAGAATGAGTTATTAGGGAACTTAAACCTTTGCGAATCTTAGCATTCTCCGCAGTTTTTATATTGCAAAATGGGGCGAACATTCAATCCCACTTGGAATTGTAAGTTAGCAAAGCATCCTGACCATACTATAACCCTGAAAATCCTAATTCTCCCCAAAGGAATGCCCTCAACGAAAAGGAAGTGTGAATAGTGGCTTATGCGTTCCAAATATTACTGGAAGCAAGAGATTCTACCGGGCATTGCGTTGCCGGACCTACCCTTAGATTAACCTTCATAATTTATTACTTGAAGCCATACTATATAAAATTAACTGGAACTATTGGGTGAATCACCGGATTTTCTATAATGACTTGGGTTGCGCAACGAGGGAAAGAAGTAATATTATTATTTAAGTTGACATTGATATATATATATATTCAGTATACATTCATAAAAATTATGGATTTCTAAAAGTGTAAATGAGCAGTTTAATACTTTTATTGATTTTCAAATAAACAAGGAGAATGATCTATGAAAAAGCTAAAAACACTACTCCCGATACTGTTAGGTATTTTTATACTTATTGGTGGGTTAACCATTTTTGGTTTACAAGAGGCTGAGGCTAGGAGAGGAGGTAATTGCGTGTTTGACCCTGTTGAAAGTGATTGTTATGACACCAGTCAATTCAACTGTGATTGTATTGTGGTTACTCCTCCAATAGAAATAGAGTGAATTGGATTACCCAAAGCAGGCTTGGATTTATTACCAAGCCTGCTTCTTTTTTAAAAATTTAATCTCTGAGGGTCTAATTCCCCGAGGCTTGCATCGTTTCTATAATTTGAGGAAGATGCGCTAAGGTTGCCAGTATATATTGTAGCTTGTCTGTTATAGAATACCGAGTAGTAAGCTAGGTAAAAGACAGATTTGCGGTAATTATTAATTAAAAGTGTTCAAGCAAAGATTAATGCCTCGTGGGCTTGCCCGAGGATTATTTACTAAATTAATATGATTTATAAATTATTTATTACTGGAATATTTGGTTTTCTATTTTTTTCCTGTTCCTCAGAGAATAGGACTAATCTAAGTACTGCAGAAATCTTTTTAGTAAAAACAGATTCGATAGTTCTGGACCAAGCTGATCCACTATACGGCAAGTTTTATGAGCATTTCAAAATCAGTAACTCTGGAGACATCTGGATTTTCGCAGACCGGTTGCAGGAAAAGCTTTTTGTTTTTAATAAAAAAGGCATGTTTTTGAACGTGATAGGTGAAAGGGGAAAAGGGCCTAAAGAAATTATGCGTATTGCGGGCTTTGATATTAATTCTAAAAATGAGGTGTGGATTTATGATTCAAGTCAGCGTAAGCTCAAAATATTTGATTTAGAAGGTAATATCCTTCATTCATCATCTTTTTTAGAGAATGTTAAGTTTGGGACAACACCTTTTGCCATGCAAAGTTACAAAGACAAAATCCTAACAACTATTATCGAAAACCAATATATGTTTGAACCATCTGAATCTAAATTGTTAGCTATGATTACAGTTGATGGAAAAGTTGATACCGTATTTGGAGAATTTGACCCTTTTACAAAACATGATAATAATTATAATTTCTTCAATGAAATAGCCGTCGATGAAAATAATAATATAGCTTATGTAAATTTAGTTTCATCGCCTCACATTCAATCCTACAATCTCATTAATTTTAGTATAGATTCTTATTTTGGAGAACCCTCTCAAAGTTTTTCAATACCTGACAAAGAAATCAACTATCGTTTACCCATTTCTGAAGTCACAAAAAGAGCTACAAATACAAGCTTTGGAGCCGGCCTTTTTTTAACGGATAAATATATTATTCAACACTTGCAAATTCTTACTGAAGAATGGTTTAAAATGACAGATTATTCACTTAAAAAGAATATTCTAGTGGTATATGACAGAAATACAAGAAAATTTATAAGAGAAATCCTCACTCCATATACTTTAGGTGCGGTAAACAATAATAAACTATACTTTATTGAAGATTTTAATCCTGACAAATATTCCATAGGTGTCTATGAACTCAATAAAGAGAAATAGCTCTATTTTTCTGGTATTACTATTTTTGTATTCAGGTTGTAATTCCAATATTTATGAAGAGTATTACAAGAAAACCGGTGAAGATTGGGAAGCTTATCTGGAGGAATTGGCATCTGAAGAAATTGATCTTCAAAATACAGTGGTATTAATTTTGAAAAGCAGTGAGTGCACCCCAAGTATTCAGGAACTGAAATGGTGGAATGATTACAATCAAAATAATTCAAATGTTAACGTTCAATTAATAATACTTGAAAAATATGCAACTACTTTTGAAACATTTTTGATTCATGAGGAATTACAAATCCCTGCTTTACGTGATTCTGCCGGAATATTATTCAGGAATAATTTATTACCTACCACACCACTGAAGATTTATATAAATGAAAAAGGTGTTTTGGAAAATATAGCGGTCATAGGTAATGAAATTGACTCTAAACAAGATGTTTTTCTTAATGCATTACCACAGTAATTCAAATTTACAGATGTTGTTATACGTTAAAATGGAATCTTCATAAGTTGAGTTGTATTCAGCATAATTATTTTGATCACTGAAGATGCGAATGATGGTTTATGTGCTCCAATTATTACCCGAAGCAGGAGCTATGCATCGAGGAAATTACGCAACCTCGCGGACAAGATAGGCAGGGAGCAGATCACAATCTCTACTAATGAAGGTTCAGATGTATTTAGAAATTCTGATAGGTGACAATTTTCACTAATCAGTTGACTGAATTACCCTTCAAAATCTTTTAACTGCTCGCGAAGTTTAGCGAGGCTGTCTTCAGTGTCTGATTGCTTTTTCTTTTCTAATTTAACCACTGCCTCCGGGGCATTATCTACAAAGCCCTTATTAGCGAGCTTCTTCTCAATCCCGTTTAAAAAACCTTTCAGACGATCAATTTCTTTCTGAATACGTTCACGTTCTTTCCCGAAATCAACCAAGCCTTCCAGCGGTACATAAATCTCGTTGCCATCCACCATAGAAGAGGAGTACACGGCTGGCTTTTCAATATCCGTAGAAACCTTAAGCGATTTGATGCTTTCTAATTTCTCCAGAACTATTTTATTCAGCAGGATAGCTTCGGAGGTTGAAGGATCTTTGGTGCTAATGAGTACATCCAGCTTTTCTTTGGGAGATACATTCACTTCCGAGCGAATATTACGCAGGGAAGAAACCATATCCTGAAGCAGGCCAAACAGTTTGATATCTTCTTCATTAGATTTAGAATCATCTATTTTAGGCCATTCAGAAATCAGTAGCGCTTCTTCTGTACTTCTTTCCTGAATGTGCTGATAAATTTCTTCACTGATGAATGGCATGAATGGATGGAGCAACTTCATGAGCTGCTCAAAAAATCCAAGGGCTGTGTTCAGCTTTTCATCGGGAATGTTTTGACCGTATTCTATGGGCTTGGCGAGCTCAATGTACCAGTCGCAAAAATCATCCCAGATGAGCGAGTACACTTTTTTGAGCGCATCATTCAGCTTGTAATTGTCGAAGTCTTCATTTACTCCGGCGATGGTTTCTTGAATACGAGCGGCCATCCAACGATCAGAAATATCATTCGGGTTGATTTCTGTAGTGGGATGATAATCCACGCCTTCTTCCATATTCATAGTGAGGAAGCGGAAGGCATTCCAGATTTTATTACAGAAATTCCGGCCTTGCTCACATAGTTTTTCATCAAAGGGAAGATCGTTGCCGGCGGGAGTGGCAAAAAGCATTCCCATGCGGATGCCGTCTGCACCATATTTTTTAATGAGCTTCAGCGGATCGGGTGAATTCCCGAGACTTTTACTCATCTTTCGACCTTTTTGGTCGCGCACAATTCCGGTGTAATACACGTTGTCGAATGGCTTTTCGCCCATGTACTCATAACCGGCAATAATCATGCGAGCTACCCAGAAAAACATGATTTCAGGGGCGGTCACTAAATCTTTGGTGGGATAGTAATAAGCCAGCTCTTTGTTGGCCTTCCCGGTTTTGATAAACTGAGGGTCAAATACTGAAATTGGCCATAACCAAGAGGAGAACCACGTATCCAGCACGTCTTCATCCTGACGGAGATCGGAAGTAGATAGTTCGGTATTCCTTGATTTTTTCTGAGCTTTTTCCAGTGCTTCTTCTTCGGTTTTGGCTACTACAAAATCGTTCTCGCCTTCCCCATAATAATAAGCTGGAATTCGATGTCCCCACCAAAGCTGACGAGAAATACACCAATCGCGCACATTTTCCATCCAGTGGCGATACGTGTTTTTGAATTTAGCAGGATGAAATTCTACGGTGTCATTCATTACATTTTTGAGGGCAGGTTCAGCCAACTCTTTCATAGAAACCCACCATTGTAGAGAAAGCCTGGGCTCAATCACGGCATCGGTACGCTCAGAGAATCCAACTTTGTTGGTGTAATCTTCTGTTTTTGCTAACTGACCGATTTCATCTAAATCTTGGGCAATTTGCTTGCGTACCTCAAAGCGGTCCATGCCAATGTACAGCTCGCCTTCCTCACTCACGGTGCCGTCTTCATTCAGCATATTAATGGTTTGCAGCTGATGCTTTTGTCCCAGATTGTAATCATTCTCATCATGAGCTGGCGTAACTTTTAGGCAACCGGTTCCGAATTCCATATCCACATAATCATCCAGAATAATAGGAACTTCACGGTTCACCAAAGGCACGATTACCTTTTTGCCATGCAGGTGCATATATCGTTTATCCTCGGGATGAATACATACGGCGGTATCACCTAAAATGGTTTCCGGGCGGGTAGTGGCAATAGTTACGAAATCATCTTCGCCCACAATTTTGTAGGTAACGTGGTATAGCTTGGAATTCACTTCCTTGTGAATCACTTCCTCATCACTAAGCGCCGTTTTAGCTGCCGGATCCCAGTTGATCATCCGTGCGCCTCGATAAATCTTTTCTTTTTCAAACAGATCAATAAAAACGTCAATCACACTTTCCGAATATTCCGGATTCATGGTGAAATTGGTGCGATCCCAATCACAGCTGGCGCCTAATTTCTTGAGCTGCTCCAGAATGATGCCGCCATGTTCGTGAGTCCATTCCCATGCGTGTTCCAGAAATTCATCACGCCCTAAATCACTTTTTTTGATATTCTTTTCACGAAGTCGATGTACCACTTTAGCTTCGGTTGCAATAGAAGCATGGTCGGTTCCCGGCACCCAGCAGGCATTGTAACCTTGCATGCGCGCTCGACGAATCAACACATCTTGAATGGTATTGTTTAGCATGTGCCCCATGTGCAGCACGCCGGTTACATTAGGAGGAGGGATGACTACGGTAAAAGACTCACGATGATCTGGAGTGGATCGGAAATAATTATTTTCCATCCAGTAGCTGTACCATTTATCCTCAATTTGTGAGGCGTCGTATTGTGCGGGGATTTCTTTACTCAAAACTACAATTTTTTTAACCACTGAGGGCTCGGAGGTACACTGAGTGATTGATTAGTTAATAATTCTTTATAATGCCTTTTTTCATTAATGAAACATTAAAGTTTAACAGTAGTCCAAGCCGATAATCACCAAGTTTTAGATAACTTAATACCTGTGCGAAATGAACATTCGTTAAATTTTCTACAGCTTTTAATTCAAGCACGAGTCTATTTTCAACTAAGAGATCGATTCGATACCCACAATCAAGTTCTACTTCTTCAAACTTAATTGGAATAGGCTTTTCTTTTTCCACCGACAATCCCTCTTTTTTCAAAACATAGAATAAACATTCTTGATAAGCGGATTCAATCAGTCCTGGACCCAGTTCTTTATGAACTCGTATATCCGAGCCGATTACTTTGCCTATAAGCTCATCTAAAAGTATCATAGGTTATAATTAAAACCTGCAGAGTTTGCCAAGTACACAAAATTCTAATGATTAAATAACTCCGTGTACCTCTGTGATCTCAGTGGTTAACTATTTCACCCGTTTTAGCAGTACGCCAAAGTGTCCGTCGCAACCATGAACGTGTGGAAAAGTTTGATATGCTTTACCATCCTCAGCGAGTACTTCTTCGGGGAGGTAATCTCCCAGCGGCTCCAGTACAAAATTATCCATTTTGTCCAGAAACTTGTTGATTTGCTCCATATTTTCTTCCGGCTCCAAAGAGCAAGTGCTGTACACCAAACGGCCGCCACGTTTCACCATATTAGCGGCTTCTTCCAAGAGCTGTTCCTGAAGATCCACCGCATTTTTGAGGCCTTCTTCATCCCGTCTCCAGCGCAAATCAGCACGTTTGCTCAGTACTCCGGTTCCGGTGCAGGGGGCATCCAAAAGAACGGCATCAGCTAAGCCAAGGGAAACCTCAAGTATATCACCGCGACGAATTTTGATATTTTCGGCTCCGTAATTAAGTGCACTTTCCGCCAGTTTCTCTAATCGTTCAGAAGAAATGTCCACTGAAAGAATCTCACCTTCGCCCTGCATGAGATCCGACATCATAATAGATTTAGTACCGGGAGCCGCACAAAGATCGTACACTTTTTCATCTGGTTGTGGATCTAAAATAGTAGGAGCAAAACCCGCGGCAATATCCTGAACCAGACATATCCCTTTGTTCAATAATCCTTTCTCAATAAAAGGCTGCACGGAATCTACTTTGTAGTAATAAGGCAACCAATCGCTGGCTTCGTACTCTACATCCATTTTGTCCATGCGCAGCTCAAAATTCTCAGGCTTAGTTCGTAAGCTGTTCACACGCACATAATAATGAGGGCGAGAATTGTTGGCTTGCATCAGCTTAAAAGCTTCACGCTCCCCAAATCGTTTTCTCCAGCGCGCTACCATCCACTCGGGATGGGAGAACGTGGTGGCCACCAGTTTGTTACGGTCTTCGAAGGTTGGTTTAGGAAGATTTTCTCTTTCACGCTGAAGGTTGCGCATAATAGCGTTCACCAAGTCGCCGGTTTTGGAGCCTAACTTAGCTTTGGCAATTTCAACGGCTTCGTTAATAGCGGCGTAGTCGGGCGTGCTGTCCATAAACAGCATATCATAAATGGAAAGGCGCAAAATGTTCTTCAACCCAGGCTTCATTTCTGCCACTGTTACTGTCGAAAATTCGTTGATCAGGAAATCGAGATAGCTTCGTTTTCGCAAAATATTCTGCACATATTCACGAACCTGAGCACGTTCTCGGGTTTCAAGCTCATTCGCTGAGGCATAGTCGAGCGTATGCTTTTCATCAAAATCTATAAGAATGTTTACACTAACCGAGCGTTCTGATAATTCAGGTTCCAAAGGAGTCGAGTTTAAAAATTGTGGTTACTTGGTACAAAAAAAGGTGATTGATGTCACCTTGATACTACCGATGATGCAATAAAACAAGCCACGGTTTTGCGTGGTTTGAAGAACCAACAAAGATAAAATTTTAACGCGGGAGTTGCTAATGATACTTGCATGGTTTTGAAGGTTTTTATCCTTATCTCTGTGCTCCGTCTTGGAATGACAGAAACGAGAAGACATAAAATGGTTCAAACGATTTAGTATTTGGCCCTTTTCTCGAATTGCGAGTGACCGAGTGACCAATTTGCGATGGACGAGTTTGGGCACGGGCTAATATGGGCATATAATTCGTGAATCGCCGTTCAGTCCATCGGTCCATCCCAATTCATATTGGTAGAGGTTCAATTTTATAGAATAACTTTGGTTAACTGTTATCCTTCAAATCAAGATTCCGAAAACAGGTACCCTGCTGGAAAGAAATGAATTGCATTTTGCAACAATTTCAATTGCCTCTCTTTGAGTATCTCACTATCTTTGCCAGCCTTTGTGGTAGTGCATTATTTAAGCTACAAAATTATCAAAGCAAAACTAACAAAATCGCGATTTAGCCCATGAATAAAGGAACGATAGCGCAGGTAATTGGACCTGTAGTTGATGTTGATTTTTCAGAAAGTAAAACTCCGGCCATAAATCATGCTCTCGAGATAGAGATGACGGATGGATCAACCCTAACGCTTGAAGTAGCCCAACACCTTGGCGAAAATCGTGTGCGTACCATTGCAATGGATTCTACCGATGGGCTTGTGCGTGGGATGCAAGTAAATGACACCGGCGAAGCCATATCAATGCCGGTTGGTGAAGATATCCGAGGCCGATTGTTTAATGTAGTGGGCAAATCTATTGATGGAATCGAGGCTCCAAAAGGAGACCGATCATATCCTATTCATCGGCAAGCTCCAGCCTTCGATCAGCTCGTAACTTCATCCGAAATGCTTGAAACCGGTATTAAAGTAGTAGATTTGCTTTGCCCGTATGCAAAAGGTGGTAAGGTTGGCTTGTTTGGTGGAGCCGGGGTTGGTAAAACGGTACTCATTCAAGAGCTTATTAATAATATTGCCAAAGAGCATGGTGGACTTTCTGTTTTTGCCGGCGTGGGTGAGCGTACCCGTGAAGGAAATGATCTACTTCGTGAATTTATCGAGTCCGGTATTATCAATTATGGTGATGAGTTTAAAGAAGCTATGGAAGAGGGCAAGTGGGACCTTTCTAAAGTAGATAAAGCGAAATTAAAAGAATCTCAGGCTACGCTGGTATTTGGCCAGATGAATGAGCCTCCAGGTGCACGTGCACGCGTAGCACTTTCTGGACT
Organism: Gracilimonas sp.; assembly: GCA_041689895.1. Taxonomy (GTDB): domain Bacteria; phylum Bacteroidota; class Rhodothermia; order Balneolales; family Balneolaceae; genus Gracilimonas. The sequence goes on from JBDNFJ010000132.1 coordinate 14,439, forward strand.
AACGGTTGCAGAGTATTTCCGCGATGAAGTATCTCGAGACATTCTGCTATTTATTGACAATATCTTCCGATTTACACAAGCAGGCTCTGAAGTGTCCGCACTTCTGGGTCGTATGCCTTCTGCGGTAGGTTACCAGCCAACACTGGCTACTGAAATGGGAGACCTTCAAGAGCGAATCACTTCTACTAAAAGTGGTTCTATTACTTCTGTGCAAGCAGTATATGTACCTGCTGATGACTTGACGGATCCGGCCCCGGCCACCACTTTTACCCACTTGGATGCTACTACAGTATTGAGCCGTGCATTGACTCAAATAGGTATTTATCCTGCGGTAGATCCGTTGGATTCTTCATCCACTATTTTGGATCCTAAAGTAGTAGGAGAAGAGCATTACGCCATTGCAAACCGCGTAACACGTCTGCTCCAGAACTACAAAGACCTTCAGGATATCATTGCTATTCTTGGTATGGATGAGCTTTCTGATGAAGATAAGCAGGTTGTGCACCGTGCACGTCGTGTACAGCGATTCTTAAGCCAGAATTTTCATGTGGCAGAACAGTTTACGGGTCAGCCCGGGGTGTATGTGAAAGTGGATGAAACCGTGAAGGGCTTCAAAATGATTCTGGATGGTGAACTCGATCATCTTCCCGAGAATGCTTTCTACATGGTGGGTGATATCAACGAAGCAATTGGAAAAGGCGAGAAACTACTGGCTAAATCTGAGGAAGCTGCCTAAATCAACTTTAAAATAAGCTGAACATGAGCACATTCAATGCGCAAATATTAACACCCCATGGCTCTCTTTTTGAAGGAGAAGTAAGTGGAGTGAAATTGCCCGGGACAGAAGGTAGTTTTGAAGTGAGAGCCAATCACGCAGCTATTATATCAACCCTTGAAAAAGGAAAAGCATTAGTGCGTAAAGATGGTGGAAATACCACATTTACAATCTCCGGTGGATTTGTTGAAGTCAATAATAACAAACTTACCTTGTTAGCCGAATCAGCTGAAGAAGCATAATTCGCCAAACATATAGATTTGTTAAAAAGCTGATGCTTAGGTATCAGCTTTTTTTATGCGAATTAAATTTAGTGATGGATTTGAGGTGAATGTATTCCATCTTCTGGCACACTATTATATTTGGAAAACCTGAGTTCACCTAATAAGGGTAACAGAAAAGCCCAAGTTAAAAAATAGAATAACACAGTGGCGCTGATTCAACATTCCCAAAAAGTAGGATTCCATTCCCGTACCATATCTTGAGTCAGCTTATCCATGACTCTACTTTATAATGATACAGCAAATCACCAGCCTATTTTCCCCTTATCCTTGGCTTTGATTAGCTCGTTTTTAGTCTTATCGGGATCTTCCGGCATTACGAATCCGGGTGGCGGCTCAAAGGCATCATATTTCCAATAAGCATCAGAATCCTCGGTAACGCTGTTTATGAAGGTACCCACAATTGGAAGCGCTGTTCGTGCTCCCTGTCCGATGTACGTGTTTTTAGGGAAACGAATCCTACGATCTGCACCACCCACCCAAGAACCCATCACAATGTGTGGCATCATAGCAATGAACCAATTATCGGCGCTATTTTGAGTAGTTCCGGTTTTACCAGCTACATCTTGACGTACCCCATACACATTTCGAAGACGAACACCCGTTCCAAAGAAATCTTCTCCACCACGAATCACACCCCGAAGCATGTCAGTGATAATATAGGCGGTTTCCGGGCTGATTACTTCTGCCGTCATTTTTGGATGGAATTCTTGCAAAATATTACCTTCTCGATCCTCAATCCGTGTGATAGCAATCGGCTCAATATGAACACCTTTGTTTGCAAAAGTGGTATAAGCACTGGTAAGCTCAAGTAGTGAAACTTCAGCCGTACCTAAGGCGATAGAAGGAAAAGCCTTGGTATGACTCATGTCAATCCCAAGATTGGAAGCCATTTGTTTTATTTTACGAGCAGCAGGATCCAATTCCCAAAGTTTATGAGTTCCCGGCGCCCCGGCAAGTTCAGGAAGTAGGCGAACGGTTACATTATTCATACTTCGAGCTAAAGCTTCTCGCAATGTAACCATCGTGGGCCCATCATGGACAGAGGCGTCTTTTGGATTCCATATATCGCCTTTTCGATCTCTAAAGGTAATCGGGTATTTAGAAAATTTGTGGTAGGGTTTAAATCCGTTATCAATAGCTACAGCATAAACAAAAGGTTTAAAAGTAGATCCAGCCTGTCGGCGAGACTGATACACATGATCATACTGAACGTTTCCATAATCGGTACCGCCAACCCAGGCAAGAATATTTCCATTTGCCGGCTCGATAGCTACAAAGCCGGATTCAAGCTTGGTACGTACTCTTTTAACAGAATCGATAAAAGCTTTATTTGCATAAAGTGAATCAAAGACTACTTTTTCAGTCTTCGTATCATATTTGGAGAACCCATTTTTATACTGGTCTGTCTCACGAATGAATTGACGTAAGAAAAATGGGTTCTTTTTCCAGAATATATCCATGTACTCTCCGCCGGGCGTAGTCCACTCATTTTCATAAATATTTTGGAGAGAATCGAGCTTAGTCTTGACCGCTTCTTCGGCGTGTTTCTGTAATCGAGAATCTATGGTCGTATAAATAACCAAGCCGTCTTTATATAAATCGTAGCCATTTTCTTTTAACCAAGGCTGTACTTTTTGACGCACATATTCGCCGAAATAGCGGCTTTGCCGTCCCGTTTTGAAGGGCGGATGGTAGTCCAACTCAATGGGTTGCTCGGTTAATGCAACATATTCCATATCCGTTAAAAAACCTCTCTCATACATTAAGCGTAATACAATGTCTCTTCGTCTTTTAGAACGCTCCGGGAATATTCGGGGATTGTAGGCATAAATTGCCTTGAGAGACCCAATTAAGACGGCCGATTCGGGGATGGTTAATTCTTTGGCCGGCTTTCCAAAATGCGTTTGAGCCGCCGATTCAATGCCAAAGGTAGAATTTGGGAACTCAACCGTATTCAAATACATCTCTGCGATTTCGCGCTTTGTATAACGGCGTTCGAGCTGCACAGCCGTAATCATTTCCCTGAATTTCCGGTTGATAGAGAATTCCTGTCCAATCTTCTTATACAAGTTACGTGCAAGCTGTTGACTGATGGTGGATGCGCCCTGCCATTTTCCTTGTATCAAATAATAGGGGATCCCCAGCGTGCGGTACATATCCATGCCCCAGTGTTGGTAAAAACGATGGTCTTCTGTGGCCACTAAGGCATCTATCGCATTTGGGGAGATATTCTCGTAGCGAACCCATTTCCGGTTTTCGGTGAAGTACTTGTCAAGGGTTGCGCCGTCGCGACTTCTAACTTCAGAAGCGATGGCTGTTTCAGGATTTTCAAATTCATCGGCCGAAGGCAATCCCTGAAATAAGAAAATGATATACCCGATCATTAATAGAAGGAAAACACCAACGGTTCCTCCAAACCATATCCAAGCTTTTCTGTAGGATGTTCCTTTATCTACTGCGGAGGGTGCATCGTCCGATTTATGGCCTTTCTCCTTCCGCTCTTTCAAGATTTTTTTTCGGTACTCCGGGTCGTTGAAATACCGCTTATGGTCAATAGGTTCTTTATGGTCGTCGTTCATAATTGGTTTAATTTCCCTCGAAAGGTGAAAATTTATTCGAATCAGCCTTCCATCTAACGAGGTTTATGCCCTCATTGTTATATAATGCCAGCGTTCTATGATGGAAAAAAGTACCCAGATTTATATAGCTTCCTTTTGTAAATGTTTCCACTCGTGGCACATGATCGTGCCCGCTTATAATAAAGTCTAAGTTGTTCTTTCCGAAAATCTTTTTTGCTTGTCGGTTTAATGGTTCGGGATTGTGATTATTTCGGCGTCTTGTGATCGAAGAAAACATCTTCATAGTTGCCAATCCCTGCTGAGGTGGTAGTATTTTTTGATAAGTGTGAATAAAAGCCGGACTTCGTAACAGCCGATGAAAAGCCGCTCGTGGAAAATCAATTTTAGCGGCTGCTATGCCATCTCCATGCATTAATAAAAACCGTTTTCCTTTTATTTCTTTGAGCCTGAAGTTAGCTTCCAATTCAAACCCACGCTCTTTAAAATGGCCAAAAGTCCAATTGTCGTGATTACCGGTAATAAAAAGGGCAGGGGTTACCGTGGTATTATAATCTTCAAAAGCATCTAATACCCGTTGACCCAAAGATGGAATAAATCCCTTTTCAGGATATTCCATCCAGTAATCAAATAAATCGCCCAACACGTGAATCTCGATGTTGTTTGTTTTGCAGTAGCGGATCAGAGCAATAAGATCTTGCTCAATGCGCGTATTTCTTTCCGCAGAAAACGCACCTAAGTGGATATCTGAAATAAAGACGTGCTGCTCAAAATCCATATTTCTTTATTTTTTACGGGTGATCACAAAGTGGATAAGATCTGAAAAATCTTGTTTAGCTTGTGAGTTCGGAAGGGTATCTAAGCTATCAATCGCTTTGTTGGCATACTCGTACATCGTTTTCTTAGCGTGCTCCATTCCACCATTTTCGTGCACAAAGTTGACGATATCATCTATGTTTTTTGAAGATTTTTTTCGCTTTTTCATTAGCGCACGAATGTGGGCTGATTTCTTTTTGGGAGCATATTCAAATGCTTTAATTAGGGGAAGAGTAACCTTGCGTTCCTGAATATCATTACGCGTGGGCTTTCCAATATCATACATCCCATAATCAAAAAGATCATCCCGAATTTGAAATGCGATGCCGATACACATCCCTATTTCTCTCATCTGCGTGTGAATTTCTTCATCATCCGTCACCGAAACTGCGCCACATTCGCAACAAGTAGAGATTAAACTGGCCGTTTTTTCAGATATAATCTGGAAATATCGTTCTTCCGTCATATTAAAAAGGCCGGCTGTTTTTAGTTGCCTTAATTCGCCTTCACTCATACTCTGAACGGCTCTCGACTGAACCTCCAAAAGGCGATGTTCTTTACTTTCTAAAGCTATCAACAATCCTTTTGAGAGCAGATAATCGCCCAGTAAAACTCCGGCTTTATTTTTCCAAATCTTGTTAATGCTTACAAATCCCCGGCGGGTATCGGCTTCGTCCACTACGTCGTCATGAATGAGGGTCGCAGTATGCAGCAACTCGATCATGGTAGCAGCTATGTAGCTTCGCTCGTTGATCTCCCCAAATAAATTTGCGGCCATAAAAACAAGGGTAGGGCGCAATTCTTTTCCTTTTTGGCGCAACAGGTAATTAATAATCTGATCTAACAGAAACACATCAGATCGGATTGTTTTTTTAAAGAAGCTCCGGAATTCAGACAGATTATCTGAAACCGGAGCTGTTATCTCCTTTAAAGTTTTCCTCGTAACGGTCTCAGAATTTATCTGTTCTAACTCTTGGTTATCAATCATCAATTGTGTTGAAATTTTCTTAAACTTACGAAGGATTAATCTACTGATAATCCGAAACAATTATTTACTCTCAATCACTCACTCTTATTGAATTTCTATGTCCGACGAATTAATTAAAGTTAAAACTATTGGAGTTTTAACAAGTGGAGGAGACTCTCCGGGAATGAATGCAGCAATACGAGCTGTGATGCGTGCTGCCGCACAATCTAATATTAATGTTTATGGAATTATGCACGGCTACTACGGTTTGATTCATGATGAATTTATGGAAATGGATACCCATACCGTATCCAATATCATACAACGGGGTGGGACGATATTGAAGACGGCTCGCTCAGATGGATTTAAGACACCGGAGGGACGCACAAAAGCTGCCGAAAATCTCAAAAAATATAACATTGATGCGCTGATCACCATTGGTGGAGATGGCACGTTTGCCGGAGCCAACAGTTTGAGTAAAGAGCATCATGTAAATGTAGTAGGCATCCCGGCAACTATTGATAATGATATTATGGGAACGGATGAAACCATTGGCTACGACACAGCTCTAAACACCGCGCTCGAGGCCATTGATAAAATCCGAGATACGGCGGATGCGCACGAACGTATGTTTTTGGTTGAAGTAATGGGGCGAGACACCGGCTTTATCGCATTGGAGACCAGCATTGCGTGTGGTGCCGAAATTGCACTTTTACCTGAAGAATTAACGAACATAGCAGAAGTAAAACACCAACTACACGACATGCTAAAAGCACAGCGGAGAAGTAGCTTGGTAGTGGTAGCTGAAGGGGATGAAACCGGTGGAGCTATCAAGCTTGCGGAGAAAATTAAAGATGATTTCTCACAATATGATATGCGAGTATGTATTCTGGGGCACATTCAACGTGGTGGGGCTCCAACGGCTCGCGATCGCGTTTTGGCAAGCCGTTTGGGCGCTTCAGCCGTTAAGGTTTTGCAGGAAGGACATAGCAAAGTGATGGTTGGCGTGGTTAATAATGCGCTTAAAATTACCCCGCTTCGGGTGGCTATTTCCAAGAAAAAAGCATTGGATGATACATTAATTGAATTAGCACGAATACTAAGGTAATCATGATTACATGTGATATTGGTTTTGCTCGAAAATTCATTAGAGACGATGCATACCTCAAGGCTCGCAAAAAAGTAGATGTGGCGGCCCATCAGCTTAAAACTAAAACGGGTCCCGGATCTCAATGGCTGGGCTGGCGCGATATGCTGGCAGCTCCTAACGATGCAGAGCTTGAACAAATTTCAGCTTTGGGTGATGAGATAAGAGTGAAAGCCGACGTGTTTATCGTTTGTGGAATTGGGGGCTCCTATCTTGGGGCAAAAGCGGTGATTGATGCTCTGATTCCTCATTTTGAAAAAAAAGGGCCTGAGATAGTATATGCAGGTAACCATCTGGGTGGGAAATATCTCCAAGAATTGCTTGCACATCTAAAAGCTCCTAAAGAGGATGGTACCGCAAAAAGCATTTACATAAATGTAATTTCCAAATCAGGATCTACACTCGAAACGGCGTTATCCTTTCGACTTATTCGCGAGTTATTGGAAGATATGTATGGTGAAGATGCTTCCGAACATGTCATTTGCACCACCAGCAAAACAGGGGGACTTCTAAATAAACTAATCGAACAGAAAGGATATCGAAAGTTTATTATTCCCGATGATGTTGGCGGACGGTTTTCCGTTTTAACTCCCGTCGGGTTGCTTCCCGTTGCAGTTGCAGGCATTGATGTGCGGACATTATTTTATGGCGCTGTTACAGCTTACAACGCGTACGAAGAAAATGCAGAAGAATTATTAGAATATGCCACACTGCGAAATGCCGTACACGAATTAGGCAAAACCATTGATGTATTTGCCACCTTTGAGCCGGAGCTAACGTCCTTTGGGGGCTGGATTCAGCAGTTGTTGGGCGAGAGTGAAGGAAAAGAAGGGCAGGGTATCTTTCCAACTGTTGCTACTTTTTCTACCGATTTACACAGCCTTGGGCAATTCATACAACAAGGACAGCGTAGTTTGATGGAAACGTTTATCATTGTTGAGAAACCGTTTGCTACCTTGGAAGTAAATCATTTGAAAGAAAATGATGATAATCTCAATTATCTGGCAGGCAGGTCCTTTCATGAAATTAATACGAAAGCGCGTGAGGGAACCACAGAAGCACACAGCGAAGGTGACGTCCCTATTGTTCGAATTTCAATGAGTGCACTGAATGCCGAAAATATTGGGCAACTAATTTATTTCTTTGAGCTTTTAACGGGAATTTTCGTGTATAGTTTGGGAGTAAATCCATTTAACCAGCCCGGTGTAGAGGATTACAAAAAAGCCATGTACCGTTTACTCGGTAAATAATAAAATCTAACTATGGATCAGGAAAAAAAATCATCAAAATACGTAGCGGTGGCAGGTAATATTGGCGCCGGAAAGTCGTCATTAACGGGATTATTAGCCCAACACTTTGGTTGGGAGGCCTTTTATGAATCGGTAGATGACAATCCCTATCTCGCCGATTTTTATGAAGACATGCGCCGTTGGAGTTTTAACCTTCAGATATATTTTCTATCCAGTAGGTTTCGCCATCAGAAAGAAATGCTGGGTGATGATGTGAACCTGATCCAGGATCGTACTATTTATGAGGATGTGGAAATTTTTGCCAAAAATTTGCATCAAATGAGCTTGATGAGCGATCGTGACTTCACCAATTACGAAGCACTGTTTAAAGAGATGAGCTATTATCTTCGTCCGCCCGATTTACTTGTATATTTACGTGCGCAAGTTCCCACTCTGGTTCGGCA
>JBDNFJ010000133.1:0-8537 GCA_041689895.1 Gracilimonas sp.
AAATGAATCGCCATAACCAATGCACGAGTCTCCAAAAAAACTTCTGAACTTTAATGAATCAACCGACGATGCAGGTGATTGGTGGAAAATATTATCTGTTTTATAATGAAAAGTCTGGGTTCGGTCACCACAACTGGATATCGTATTCTTGACATCCTTCAAATGCCTATAAAACAAATGCGTAACGCCAGTCGAATCTTCCATGCCTTTGAGCTCGTGGAAATATTGTTCCAAAATAGTGGTTTGGCCAAAAGAAAATCCGCTGCCAAGCACAAATAGGATAATAAGAAGTACGAGTTTCTTCATAAGCTCAATGTTCAACTTTACTTAATGTAATAAATGAAGCTTAATAATGCATATTAGAAATTATAGACGGTGGGTGCCGGCGTACAAGCTATTGCTGTAAGCATTTGCTAAAGAAACATTCCAAAGTGTCCGGCAACTTTAATATCTTTCAGACCTTAAAAAAACCTGATAGAATACATTTATTAATGAGTACTATTGCCCACGAGAAATATGAGGCGGTTATTGGCCTCGAGGTTCACGCCCAGCTATTAACACAAAGTAAAGCATTTGCTCCCGTTAAAATGGAATACGGTGGGGCGCCTAATACCCAAGTTTCCCCTTTATGTTTGGGGCATCCGGGAACGTTGCCGGTAGTAAACGAAAACTTGATCCGCTATATCATAAAAATGGGACTGGCTACCCAATGCAGTATTGCTAAAAAATCTATTTTTGCACGCAAAAACTACTTCTATCCTGATCTTCCCAAAGGATACCAGATATCGCAGTTCGACACGCCTATTTGTTTTGAAGGGTTTTTAGATATTGAGTTGGAAGATTATGACAAGCGTATCAGCCTCACGCGTATTCACATGGAAGAGGATGCCGGAAAATCCATTCACGACCAAGACCCTTATAATACCCTGGTAGATTTAAACCGTGCAGGAACGCCGCTCATCGAGATTGTTTCGGAGCCGGATCTCAGAACTCCTCAGGAGGCCTATGCGTATCTTTCCAAGATCAAGCAAATTGTGCAGTATCTGGAAATTTGTGATGGGAATATGGAAGAAGGAAGCCTGCGCTGCGATGCCAACGTTTCGGTGCGCCCAAGAGGACAAGAAAAGCTGGGCACCCGAACCGAGTTGAAGAACATGAACTCGTTCCGTAATGTGGAACGAGCCATTCACTATGAAATTTATCGCCAAATTGAGCTGATTGAAGACGGGGGCGAGGTGTTGCAACAAACACGACTTTGGGACACCACCAAGCTGGAGACACGAACCATGCGTTCCAAAGAAGAAGCACATGATTATCGCTACTTTCCGGAGCCTGATTTGCCTCCCATCATCGTAACCGATGCACTGCTTGATGAGATTCGTGAAGAGCTTCCGGAGCTGGCTGATGTACGTCGCAAGCGTTTTATGGATGATTATGGCATGAGCGACGATGATGCCATAACTATTACCGATAGCCGTTATTTGGCTGATTATTACGAAGAAGTGGTAGAGCATCTGGGAGATCCCAAGTCAGCTTCTAATATTGTATTGAGCGAAGTGCTGCGCGTACTGAATGAGCAAAGCATTGATATACGTGAATTCCCCATCTCAGCCACTCGAGTATCGGAGCTGATGAAGCTTAGAGAAGAGGATAAAATTAACTCCTCGGCGATGCAGCAAATTTTCAATGCCATGCTAAGCGACGATAAGGAGCCGGAAGCATTAGCTAAAGAAATGAACTTGATTCAAGTTTCAGATTCCGGTTTCCTGGAGCCCATTGTGGATAAAGTTATTGCTAACAATCCTGATGAAGCCACCCGTTATAAAGAGGGTAAAAAGCAGCTCATCGGCTTTTTTATAGGACAGGTGATGAAAGCCTCCAAAGGCAAAGCAAATCCAAAGTTGGTTAAAGATCTAATCACAAAAAAATTAAACGATTAAAATAGTCTTTAGGTGTACAATGAGACCATATTCATTAATAGCAGCGCTGGCTGTTCTTTTGTTAATTTCCGCATGTTCAAACGAACCCAAGCCTTTAAATACCGTGGTAAAAGGTACTATTACGGTGACCGACAGTCTGGATGACAGTGGTGATTACTCGGGTATCGGAATTTCGATTATTAACCGCGATTCTACTAATACGTTGACTGACACTTTATACTCTGCTCAAACCGATACGAAAGGTAATTTTGAAGGTCGTGTTCAATTTCCCGACAAGCGATATTACAATCTCTTTATCAACCGGAATGGAGCCGATCTGGGCAGTATGGGCGTGATTCTTGCCGATAACGATACCCTAACGGTGAACGCTGAATTGCCCGACGTCAACAAAACCATGAGCCTTCAATCGCGAGAGCAGGATGCCATGAAAACTTACATTCGGGTTGATCGGAGCTTTCAACGGGTGAGTGCTTATGTGAGAAGTGGAGCTATTCCGGATTCACAAATCTTGGATGAAGTGAAAAAATGGTCTGATTTATACTGGCAGGTATTCCAAAAATACGATGACACTATTGCCTCTTACTTAGCCGCTGAGAAGTCAGCCGCCTTATTAAATAATTTTTATCCTGAAAAAATGCTAAGCCGAATTGATTCAGCTCTCCCCGAAGATTATATGATATCGGTAGCGCTACAGCTTGGAAAGCCATACATAGCTGAGGCCAAAGGCTTTGAAGCTGCTTCGGGATATTTAGATTCGCTAGCAAAAATTTCAACCACCGAAAAGGCTCGCGAAATTGTAGTAAGAGACAAAATTAAGATGTACTTCGATAGCTCCAGAGTGAAAGAAGCAAAAAAACTGCTTACCAATTATGAGGAGCATTATAACGAAAAGCCTTCCTCTAAAAAATGGGCGCACCGTATCCGCTACGACCTCAATTATCTGGCGCCCGGTGTAACCGCCCCCGATTTCTCTTTTATAACGATGGATGGAGATACGGTAGGTAACAGTACGTTGAAGGGCAGTACCTATATTCTGGAAATTTCTCCCTTAGCAAATCGCGAATATCAGGACGATTATGACCGAACGTTAATCATCCATCAGATTTACAAAAATTATGGGTTAAAGATATTCACTCTTCCGCTCGATCGAAGTGAGGTTACGGTACATGCATTTTTTCAGGAACGCCGAAAAGATTGGCCCATAGCTCGCATTGGCTCCTTTGATGTGCAGGATCTTATCCAGAAATTCAACGTGGTACAAGTTCCTACTCGCTTCCTTATCGACAGAAATGGAGTCTTAATTCGCAAGTACGAACGTGGCGAATTTGAAGACGTAATTGAGGGATTGAATAAAGCATTTAAAAACACAAAATCACCAAGTTAAACTCACACACTCATACTATGCGTAGATTTTTAATAGCCGGAAACTGGAAAATGAATGGTGGTCCTTATGATGCAGCCGAATTGCTGGAAGGCCTGAAAGCAAAAAAAGCCGAAGTAGATGAAAATGTGGATGTACTGGTTTGTCCACCTTTTGTATCCATCGGAATGGCGGTGAATTACCTGCACGATACCGATATCCAAGTAGGCGCTCAGAATATTCATTTTGAAGAAAATGGGGCATACACCGGTGAAATCAGCGGCAGCATGCTTACAGAAAGTGGCTGTAATTTTGTAATTGTTGGTCATTCCGAACGCCGACAGTATTTTAGCGAAACGGACGAAACGGTAAATAAACGAGCCAAAAAAGCACTGGAACACAAATTAGCTCCCGTTATTTGCGTGGGTGAAAGCTTGGATCAACGCAAGGCAAGCGAGCATTTTAATTTGGTTAAAAATCAAATAGAAGCAGCCCTTAACGATATTTCTGCCGTGGAAGCTATGGATGTCGTAATTGCTTACGAACCCATCTGGGCCATTGGCACGGGCGAAACCGCTTCACCGGAACAGGCTCAGGAAATGCACAAATATATTCGTGAGGTACTGGCGGGCGTGTATGATCAAGAGCTCGCCGAAAAGATCAATATACTGTACGGTGGAAGCATGAAGCCGGCCAATGCACAGGAGCTGTTAAGTCAGCCGGATGTGGATGGCGGTTTGATTGGAGGAGCCAGTTTAAATGCGGAGAGTTTTTCTGAGATCATCACGATTGCAGAAGAATTGGCCTAAGCCATGACATACAATGTGCTGTTATTGGGAAGTGGCGGGCGTGAGCATGCGCTTGCGTGGGCTATGGCTCAATCTCCAAAACTCGGCAAGCTTTTCATAGCCCCCGGCAATCCAGGCACGCAAAAATTGGGACAAAATGTTGAGGTGTCTCTTTCCTCTTTTGATGAAATTTTGGAATGCATTCAGGCTAATGATATTGATCTCACCGTCGTTGGACCCGAACAGCCTTTGGTAGAAGGCATCGCTAATTTTTTAGAATCTAAAAATCATCCCGTTTTTGGCCCTCAGTTGCAAGCCGCTATGCTGGAGGGCAGCAAAGAATTTGCCAAAGAATTCATGCAAAGGCATAATATTCCAACGGCAGCATATCGTGTGTTTGAGCAACATGACTTTGCTTCAGCCGCCGATTATATCAAAGAACAAAACACCTACCCGATGGTACTTAAAGCAGATGGACTTGCAGGTGGAAAGGGCGTTTTTATTCCCGAGTCGCAAGCCGAAGCTTTGGGCGTTCTGAGAGAATTAAGAACCAATACATCCCTAAAAAAAGCAGCCAGTAAATTGGTGATTGAAGAATTCATGATTGGGGAAGAAGCTTCCGTTTTTGCAATTTGTGATGGGGATTCTTACCAAATAATTGGAAATGCCCAAGATCATAAACGCATTGGAGAAGGCGATACCGGCTTAAATACGGGCGGAATGGGAGCGTACTCACCGGCGCCTCTGGTAACGGATGAAATGCTTGCGCGGGTTGAAAAAGAAATTATAGCTCCCACTATTTCGGGAATGAAGGCAGAAGGAAATCCATATACCGGCTTTCTGTATTGTGGGTTGATGATCACCGAGAATGGTCCAAAAGTGGTAGAATACAACTGTCGTTTTGGGGATCCGGAATGTCAGGTGATTCTTCCCCGACTGAAAACAGATCTCTTGGAAACGATGGTAGCTTGTACAGAATCGCGCTTGAATGAAATGGAAATTCAGTTTGATGATGAATACATCTGCTGTGTGGTATTGGTCTCCGGCGGCTATCCTGAAGCTTGCGAGAAAGGGAAGGAAATTACCGGTCTCGAAGAAGTAACCGATGCGATGGTGTTCCATGCCGGCACAAAGCTGGAAGACGGAAAGTTGGTATCAAATGGCGGACGTGTACTTAACATCGTAGGCCGTGGAAAGACCTTGCAAGCGGCTATCGATAACACGTACAGAGCGGTTGCAAAAGTAAATTTTGAAAAAGCGTACTTCCGTGGCGATATTGGGGCAAAAGGTTTAAAACATTAGAATATTGAATATTGAACATCGAACATTAAATAGTGAAGTTATCTTGGCCGATAATTCGTTTAAAAGCATAGCACTTCAGTGTTCAAGAATGAATGTTCAATGTTCGAAATTCTTCCCATTTTCGCACTATGTTGTGGCGAAATTATTTCAAGCTATCTTAGCAATTTTTTTTGCAGTCCTAGTTCAAGGCTATTACTTACATGCCCAGCCTCTTCAAAATATTTATTCAGGATTAGATCAGGCCACTTCTCTTTATGTCACTCCCAATGTTATTTATGTGGTAGAACAGGGAAAGGATCGGTTGCTAAAGCTCGATCATTCTGGGAAGCTTCTGGATACAATTGGAGGCAAAGGATCAGGAAATTACCAGTTCAGTAAGCCGGTAGATGTGGATGCCACCAATGGCTTGAAGGTGTTTGTTACGGATTATAATAATAGAAGAGTACAGGTTTTTGATCGCCGTGGGCAATATTTGAGTAGTATTTCCGGTCAAAATAATTTTGGTGAAAAGGTACGTTACAATCCCACGCAAATAGCTGTGAACCAGTTGGGCGAAATTTTCTTTGTGGATGAGAATCGGCATTATATTCGAAGATTTGGTCTGGATGCCAACTTATTAGATGAATTTAGGATTCCATCAGAAGTAAAGCAGGTGGATGATTTAGTTATTACTCCCCAAGAAATGCTAATACTGGATAAAAAGTCCGCCACTATTCACCGCCTTTCTTTAAATGGAGCCTATATTGGGTTTTATCCCGCTGAAGGAGTGAAAGCTATATTTGTGAAAGAAGGCGTGCGCTTTACCGCTTATACAGACAAAATAGAAATTGAGAATGCGCGGAAAGAAAGGACAATTTATAAACTGGGGAAAGCTATAGAACCGGTGGATATGTTTTATTCCGGCCAAAATGCGTACATATTAACGGCTGCCAGTCTTTACAAAATCACAGTTGTTATAAAATGATTACCTCTGAATATATTTTTGATTCCTCTATTTCATTTGAAGAAAAAGCAGTTCGGGTATACCGATTTCAACGAAAAAATAATCCGGTGTATAAAAGATTTTGTGAAGCGCTAGAAATTGATGATGTAACCTCTATTTCCGAAATCCCATTACTTCCCATCCAGGCCTTTAAAGATGCCGAAGTGCTCACTGCTGGAAAAAATTCAGAATTTAAAATTCAGAATTTAAAATTTTATAGCAGTGGGACTTCAGGAATGAGCCGTAGCAAGCATCATATTTCTGATCCTAAGCTTTATGAGCAATCTCTTCTAAACGGAATGAAGCATTTTTATGCGCTGGACGAGTACGTGATTTGGGTTTACACCCCCGGATATAATGCCAATCCTCATTCATCACTCATCTGGATGTTAAACACGCTGATACAGCGAGAATCCTCAGGAATGAGTCGATTTTTGGAATTAAATCAGCCGTTAGATCAAAAGGCGATGGCTGAAATTCAGCAGGCTGGCAAAAAACTAATGCTATTTGGAGCGGCTTTTGGATTGTTAGATATACTGGAAAAACAGACCATACAGCTGCCAGAAGATTCCATTATTTTAGAAACCGGTGGAATGAAAACCCATCGAAGGGAGATCACCAAAGCTATGCTGCATCAGCAATTGGCAGTCGGTTTTGGATTGCCGGAAACTCAGATTCATTCAGAGTATGGCATGACTGAATTACTGAGTCAGGCATACAGTTTAGAGCAAGGATGGTTCGAATGCGCACCTTGGATGTCGGTAAGCATCCGTAATCCTAAAAACCCCATGCAGCCGATGGAAGCCGGCGAAGAAGGACTCATTGGTGTGATAGATTTGGCCAACCTGTATTCTTGCTCGTTTATTTTAACAGGAGATAAAGGCGTTCAGCGTCACGATGGAAAATTTCAGGTGCTGGGCCGCTGGAATCCTGAGAACCTTAGGGGCTGTAACTTTTTGATAGACCAGGATTAAATAAAAGCACCAAGTTTGTCATCTCGAACGAAATGAAATAGGCCAAGCGCATGGATAAAGCGAAGAGATAAAAAAGTGTTTGATTTAAGATTGTTAGATTCGCCAACAGTAAATTTATTTTGAAAGGACACATCAGCAAAACTAAATGAATTGGTTAGATAAACAAATCAAGACGATTTCAGATGCTGTCAAAGCTTGGCTTTATCCCGAAAATAAATCTCTTCAAAAGGCTATTCAAAAAACGGTTGAAGAAGGATTATTTAGTAGCGAGGATATTGAATTTCAGCTATCTGTTCTTCGAGAAAACATTCAGAATGAGGAAATCGAGACATGGGCGACTCGTTCAGGCTTAAGCGATCTTCAAAATGCTCGAGGAAAAAATGTATTGTGTCTGCATGCCGGAAATTTACCCTTGGTAGGCTTTCAAACCGCCTTAGGAGTCCTTCTCACCGGCGCCAACTATTTTGGTAAGCTATCGCGAAAAGACCCGTATTTACTGGCTTCTTTTTTAGTAGAGTTAAGAAAAGCTGGCTTAAATCAATCCATTGTGCATGATACCAATCTGCAAGCTTTTCAGAATCTAAATGCTGAGCAGGTGGTTTTTGCCGGATCTGAATCATCGGTTCCAAACGTAAAAAACCAGATCAACAAATTACATGCTGGCCAGCCGGATGTGCATTATTTAATTCGGACAGCCAAGTTTTCCATAGCTTATATCAACGATTGGAATAAAGAGGCCAAAAAAGCTTTGGTTGAAGCCATGCTTCGATATGGTGGGAAAGGGTGCAGGTCGGTAGGAATAATCGTTTCTCCGATTCCTTTGGAGCAGCTTAAAGAGGAATTGAAAACTGAAATACACGCATTTTGGAATCGAAACCCACTGCATCAAAAACCAGGGCAGGGTTTAAAGTATCAATATGCATACAACCAATCGGTGGAAAGAAACCAGCTTTGGCTAAAGGATTTCTTGATACAGGAAACGGAAGAACTGCCGGATACCGATTTTTCTACCCATTGGGTGCAAGGCGATGAGGCCACTCTAAGGAAGCTACGAATGAATTTCGCAGGTTTAGTACAATCGGTGTACACCATGGGCGGCGAGATCGACGGATTGAAAACCGAGCCGTTAACTCAGGCTCAAAAGCCCCCATTATTCTGGGAGCCCGATGGGGTGGATGTGATTGAGTCAAT
>JBDNFJ010000134.1:0-3663 GCA_041689895.1 Gracilimonas sp.
CCAAAATTATACATAAGCAGGGAGGTGAATCCTACAATGGCTACAATTCCTAAAATCAGTTTTGGTTTCATGCTTCTTTTGATGATTGAATTTGTTCTTCCAGTTTACTCACTTTCTTATCCACTCGAAAAAGAAAGAAAAGGAGTACGCACCAAATGATGAGCGTAACTCCTAATACAACATATATTAACTCGTGTGAAGACATTAATTGTATGAATGCGCCGTCTTCTGCCCCTGTGGCTCCACTCCAAGTTTTAGAGTAGGCTTTGGTTAGCGTGTCAACGACAGCCAGTGAATCTTCTTGCATTAATTCTAAGATCTTTTACTGAAGCTTGAACGATCTAAATTGCAAATCATAAGGCTTCTTTTTCAATTTTAAGCCGCCTCATCCAACCAAATACTGATCGAAATTAAATCGGCCTCACTTCCACCAAGTTACGAATTCTCTACTTGGAATTGAACCTTTTTATATCGCGATACAACCGTAAAAATCCAGTATCCAAAAGCGATAAATCCTATAAATGCTGGATATAAAATATAGCGTAATTCAACGGCTGTAATTTCACTAAATGCCGGGTTCCCATCCGCACCCGGATGCAGGCTTGTAAGCTGCCGGGGAACTATATACAGCAAAAAAGGAATGGTGGTAACGGCAAAAATATTATATACAGCCGAAAGTTTAGCGCGTTTTTGGGAATCATCAAAAGCGGAACGGAGTACGAAATAGGCTACATAAATCATCATGGCCAGCGCCGCTAAATTCATTTTGGGTTCCGCAAAGGTCCACCACGATCCCCACGTAAAGCGCGCCCAGAGTGAGCCGGTTAGCAATCCACATACCCCAAAAGTAATGCCTACGGCTGCAGCCGATGACGCTTTGATGTCAAACTCTATTTTCTGGTTGTTCAAATACTTGATGCTATACCAAAAGCTGATTGCAAATAGCGAAAACATGGTCATCCACATGGGAACGTGAAAAAATATATTTCGTGCAGTTTGTTCAAGAATGGGAATCTTTGGGATGTGGATTAAAAATCCACCAATAATCACACAGGTCATCCAGAATGCAACAACGTATTTCCAGGGTTTCAAGGCGGTCTGAATTTTATTAACTATAGCTTCGTTTATGAGTCAAAATATACACATTCTCTCTCGATATTCTGAGTAAATAATCTGTACCTTTTATTATGGAAGAGAACGAAAAATCCATCACGCTTAAACCCTCTTGGAAAGCCTTTTTCTGGGAATATATGGTAGGGATACTGCTAACGCCCCTGCTCATCGGTATCTTTATTTTATGGCGAACGATTCACAAACGAAGCCACATCGCCTATAAAATCAGTAATCAACAGATTACCATTATCCAAAATCATATCTCCCAAAACATCGATTTGGTGGATATCCGGCAGGCTATTCCCACTTCTCTAAAAATGGGCGTTGGTAACGTGATATTGAAAACCGGTGGCCAGGAAATTGAAATGATCGGGATCAAAAATCCTTCGGCCATTGCAACTTCCATTGAAAAGGCCGCACAAGCTGAGCTCAGAAAGCGAGAAACTGACAAGCAAGCAAAACCTCGTCCTACCCAATATGCAGCAGGTATTATGGACCGTCTTGATTATCTAACGGGACTCTGGCAACAAGGCTTGCTTAGCGAGGAAGACTTTCAATCTGAAAAGAAGAATTTGTAGAGGCCGTATTCCCATTCGGGAAACAGTTTTAAAAGTACGCTTTTGTCTTCCCTCCCATCTTGCGCGAGAAATCACAGTGTTTTACAAAATTATATCGTTTATTTAATGCTGAATCTAAACCTTAGGTATCCTTTATGAAAACTTCATTCCTATCCAGAATATCCGCGCTTGCCTTGCTTGTACTATTACTGAACGGCAGCATAGCAATCGCACAACAAGCTAATTTTGAGGCTGCTGAACGTTTTACAGGCGAGAGAATGACGAAGCTGATTGGCAGCACGTCCGTTTATCCCCGCTGGATCGAGGACACCAATAACTTCTGGTACACCTACAAAAATGATAAAGGTAAAAACTGGTATTTCGTTAATGCCGAACGAGCTTCTCAACGCCTACTTTTTGATCAAGACGAATTAGCGGGAAAATTAACGAAGACTTTTGAGCGCCCCTTTAATGCCAAAGATTTAGATTTGAAAGATTTTGAGTACGACACCGACAAGGAGCGCTTCACTTTTCACGTAGATAGTATCAATTTCACTTATAATTTGAATGGGAATCAGCTGATAAAAGGAGATTCTCTTCAAAAAGAAGAACGTGAGCGTTGGGCCACTTACTCACCGGATAGTACTTGGATTGCCTTTGCAAAGGATCACAACCTGTACCTGATGAAGGCAGGCGATAAAGACAGCACAGAAATTCAACTTACGGAAGATGGCGAGCGCTGGTTTAGCTATCAGTCAGATGAGGGCGATACCACCAGCAACAAGCGTTTGCGTACCAATGCCCGCTTTTTTGATAATGAAAGCAAACTATACACTACACGAAGTGATAATCGTGAAGTAAAAGATTTGTGGGTTATTCATACACTGGACAAACGCCCAACGCTTGAAACATACAAGTATGCCATGCCCGGCGACAAACACATCGGCATCCCACAGGTAGAAGTTTTTGATATTGCCAGCCGCAAACGAGTTATTATGGATACCGATAAATGGAAAGATCAGGATCTCAGGGCAAATTTTGGGAGACAGCAAACCGGAGATTACAAATCAACTCCTTCCAATAAATTATATATATACCGAGAAAACCGGAAGTCGGATAAAGCCGATATCTTAATTGGGGATACGGAAACCGGAGAAACTACCGTGCTGCTGAGCGAAACCAGTAAGCCTTATTTTAACTGGAGTTTTCAGTCTCTGGGAGTTATCAATAATGGCGACGAATACATCTGGTGGAGCGAACGAACCGGCTGGGGACAATTATATCGCTACGACTCAAAAGGAAATCTTAAAAACCAAATTACCAGCGGCAACTTTGTAGTCGGCAATGTGGTGAAGATCGATACCACGGCTAAAACTATTTATTTTGAAGGTTATGGCCGCGAAGGTGACCTCCCCTATTATGGCCATTTATATAGTGTGAAATTTGACGGCTCAAACTTCAAAAATCTTACTTCTGAACAAGTTGATCATGCTATTTATGCATCTAAAGAAGGGAATTATTTTGTTGATAATTACTCGGAAGTGGATCGCCCCACTCAATCTGTTTTGCGTGATAAGAATGGTAAAATCACCCGTGTTTTACAACAAGTAAACATGAAACCCGCTACAGAAATTGGTTGGAAGGCTCCCGAAAAATTTAAGATAAAAGCCGCCGATGGCGCTACCGATTTATATGGGGTGATGTGGAAACCCTTCGATTTTGATTCCACCAAAAGCTATCCCATTATCTCTTATGTATATCCGGGACCTCAGGTTGAACCTTTCCCTATCAATTTCTCTTTGACGGGTTATACCGGAAGAAATCAAGCATTGGCACAGCTGGGATTTGTGGTGGTTGCTTTTGGTCAGCGAGGGGGCAGCCCGATGCGTAGCCGCTATTATCATACCTACGGTTATGGAAACCTACGAGATTATCCTCTGGCTGATAATAAATATGGAATTGAGCAGCTTGCGGCGCAGCACTCGTACATCAA
>JBDNFJ010000135.1:0-18071 GCA_041689895.1 Gracilimonas sp.
ACAAACGGATAGGCTAACTCTGCGAATTTATAAAATCCCAAATGTTGCAAAAAAGTGTTTTAAAGCACCTGGAACAAAAATAATAAGGTATAAAAGTCCCCAAACCGCACCAGCAATATGAGCTTCGTGATTTATCTTTCCTTCTTTACGGCTGGCATAAACGCTGTATATCAAAAAGAGCATCCCAAAAATGATGGACGGAATCCCGAACGGGATGAACATGATATAAATAGGCTCCAGGGGAAACAAAAGTATAAATCCAAAAAGTACGCTTTCAACTGCGCCGGAAGCACCAACGGTAGCAAATTCGGGGTTATCTTTCTGCATAAATAAAGAAGGAAGGCTTGAAACAACCAAGCCCGTCATGTAAAGCACAAAGAAATGAATCTCCCCAATGGTATGCTCCAAAACGGGGCCAAAAAAGAACAGCACGAACATGTTCAGCACCAAGTGCCCAATGCCGGCGTGGATGAAACCAGAACTCACCAACTCATACCAAGTATGTTCTCGAATCACCCGATAAGGCTTCATCATTCCTTTTTCAAACAGTTGGGGGACGGCATATAATGCCGCCAAAGAAACTAAAACATTAGCTGCAATCAGCGTGAGGGTAACCGACATGTAGTTTTTTCTTTCAAGGTAAGAGGAAAAGGAAACTGTTGCAGAAGAATCGAAAAGAATCGTAATTTAGGATCCTTATTTTTAGAAAGATGAAGACCGTGTATGAGCTCCGTCTTATAAACGATAAGCCGAAGTAGCTCAGCTGGTAGAGCAACGCTCTCGTAAAGCGTAGGTCGTCGGTTCGAATCCGATCTTCGGCTCCATAAAAAAGCCCCGATCAAGTTGCCTTGAACGGGGCTTTTAGTTTATAAATTTAGCCTGTTTTATTCAGCGCCCTTTACTGCTTTTACATTTGCAGAGGCTGGTACACCAAGCAAATCTTCAATTTGAGCAAGTCTTTGTTCAAGCTCAGATTTCTTATCCAATTTGGCAGAAAGTACGTTGTTCTCCTTTTCTAAGCTATTGAGCTTAGTATTGAGCTCTTTCACTGCCTCGATCAAGACGGCCGTCATTTGAGCGTAGTTTACCGATTTCATACCATCATCATCAGTGTGAACAAATTCAGGATAGATTTCTTCTACTTCTTGAGCAATCACACCAACTTGTGGGTTTTCATTATTGAGATCAGTTTTCCAATGGTAAGAAACACCACGCATTTTCAACGTGTTTTCTAGAGCATTGTTTAACGTATGGATGTCTTTTTTCAAACGAACATCCGAAGTTTGGTTTACAGAAATTGCTGTAATTGTACCACTATCGCCATTGATGTCGATTTTTTTCGTTCCTCCGTCATACATCTGTAAAAGCGAGCCATTATAGAAATCATGATTTAAAACGAATCCGTCTGTATATGACGCCTGACCACCACTAATACTTCCATCGATTATACTGTTATAACGATCATTGAAAGGGTCTCCTGTAACTACTATACCTTTACTATGTATTTGACCATTCTGACCGTTAAGATTTATCATTTCTTGGCTTGATTGCCCACTGAGATTCGTTTTATACACTCTCAGTGAACCCCACTCGTCGGTACCGTCAGAGTCTACAGATTGAACTATATTTGCATGATACCCTCCATCTCCATTTCCTGTACTTCCAGTCATAGCTAAAAATCCTAAATCACCGTTATTCCACGGCTGTCCACCCATTTGAATATTTGGAGTCTCACCCCCCCATAAAAACATTTCAGCAGCCTCTCCCGTGGGGTCATTTCCATTAGGATCATTTACCACAGTAACTGTAAAAGCCGCGCCTTTTCCATCTATACCTCGATTGGTAGTTTGTAAGTTAAAATAGGGCACTTCGTTACCACTTGCATTTAATCGTGCACCAAAGCTCACCAATTGCACATAAGGATTTTCTGAAGAACCTTCCATATAGAAATATGGAAGATTATTCTCCCATGATGCCAGTCCTATTAATGTGGAGCCAGTATAGGATTGGTCGTCTTCGTAACCCACAAGTTGCATCAACCCACCTTTGTCATTGTTTCCGAACCAAGCTGTATTTTGTTGATTGGAATTGTAGAATAAAAGATTACCTAAGCCCTGTGAAGTGGTTCCCAAAACAGCAGATTTATTATCTTCAGAATTATTTAGCTGAAGCCTTTTTATATTATTTAGTGTATCAATTATCGCTGATTCAGATCCAGCGATAGGATTACCGTTTACGGTGAGTAATCCATTTACATTTACATCACCATCAAAATAACCTGCATAATTTTCTACTCCATCCCACGCCGCACCATAAACCCCATAATTCTTACCAGTTCCGTATGCTCGACCTGCAACCCCGTAATTTTTAGTGGAGTCTTCAGAGCCAGCACTAGATAAACCACTCACCCCATAGTTAACTTTACCAGCTGCTCCAGTAGTATATGCTTCAAGACCAGTATTGCTCCATGAGTTACCTGCTGCACTACCGTATAATCCAAAGTTTATAGAGCCTTCGTCGTAGTTCTCTCCTTCATCTCCATTTCCTTCACCCTCAGCTACTCCTTGAACTCCATAGTTATATTTCGATTTTGACGCTGCTTGTCCATGCATCCCCATTCTAGAGGCTCCAATAGCTTCGAAGTTAACGGCATTCCCGAAAACTCCAATATGCGAACCTGTGCCACCACCATTAACAATACCAATCACGCCGCGTTGGCTACTTGTGTTTGAAGCATCGCTTATTGCTTCTCCTCTAACAGCACTGTTATATGCAGTTGAATTACTAAACACCTGAAATGGTTTCGCTGCTTTATCACCATCAATATTGATTATAAATGAAGAGTCTGGGCCGGCTGTGTTTAGGTTGTATTCTGTAATTGCTTCACCTGATCCAGCGCCACCATTAATCACGTTTTTGGCGACAAGTGCATAAGGTACAGAAAGTAGGCGAGTAGTCCCCAATTCTTCGTACTCGGTTCCACCGGCAGCATCAATTTCCAGCTTTACGTAATAGTTATCCGCCGCCCATGCGATGGCCTCAAAGTCATCCTCTGAAGATCCTTCTCCAATTACTATTTGAAAAGATCCAATAGCCGTAGTTTGCGGAGTCTGGGTTTCCGTATAAACAACGGTTCCCGTTTCACTCCCCTGTATAACACTTACGCGCACACCAAGCGTTGAGTTTGCAATCAACTCGCCGGCGGCATTTCTCGCCACCGCTTGAAAATTGAAACCCTGTGGCACTTGTGCCATCACCTCTGCCGCACATAATGCAACCAGTACCGTGAAAATTAATTTTTGTAATAAATTCTTCATGTTAGTGTCCATCTTATTTTATTAAAAGCATTTTTCGGGTTGATATTATTTCACCATTTGATATAAATCGATAGAAATACATGCCGCTGGCAAAGGATGAGGCATTGAAAGTGACCACATAACTTCCGGCAGGTTTTCGACCATTTTCCAGCACGGCTACCTTTGCTCCAATTGAGCTAAACACTTCCAAAATTACATTAGAAGCCTTGGGTAGCTCATAGGATATTTTTGTGGATGGATTAAATGGATTTGGATAATTCTGGTTGAGCCGATAGGAGACGGGTAAAGCTATCTCTGGAATTTCAGCTGCCGTAGAAACATACGAGCTCCCATCCCCAAAGCCGCCGGTTACAGAAATGGATGAGCCACTGAAACTTCCTGCTAAGGCTTCGCCCCCTGTAAAGGCCAGTGTCATGGCTGAATTTTCAAGACTTCCTCCCATAAATGAAATCACGCTTTGTGCATTCAGTACTCCGGGAACCGCAGCCCCAAGCAGTACTATTAATAGTTTAATTAATCGCATAACCTCTTATTTTTGAGTTTCATCATTACCAGCTATAGAGCTGGCAATGAATTATTATGGGCTAAATCTAAATAATTCACTCCTAAAAAAAACTGCCTGTTTATGTGGTTTTTTCATTTTTTGCACCCTTATTTCTATCACAATATTATAGAAGACTTTCCATAGCTTAAACGAATTCAATAGCTGAGGGTTTTCCGAAATCTCAGGATGAAAATATAAGCCTTAGCCAAAAAATCAGTTTTGTAAAACCTTCTCTTAGCATTTAATCTCTAAGCAGGATATATTTTTGGAGGCTTCGCAAAATTGATGCTTTGCTCAATATCTACCTATTCGTGAATAAAAATCATTGCATGCACGCTTTAAAATCTTTTTTTCTACTTCTGCTTCTTGGCTTTTTTATTTCTTCTTGTGGAATTACCCGCAAATCCACTTCTACCAGCTTGAGTTCGTACGACAATGCAAAACCAATCGAAAATGGGGTCTCCAGTTGGTACGGCCCCAATTTTAATGGCAAGTTGACTGCTAATGGCGAGAAATATGATATGGATGGAGTGACGGCAGCTCACCGTACCCTTCCTTTTGGTTCCATTGTTTTAGTTGAAAATCTGGATAACGGTAAAACCGTGCAGGTGCGCATAAACGACCGTGGCCCTTATGCCAAAAATCGTATTATCGACTTATCGCGCGGGGCGGCGGAAAAAATAGACATGATTGGGCCCGGAACGGCCCGTGTGCGTTTGTACTTGCTAAAAGGCAATCTCAAAAACTCGCGGGTTACCGATCTAAAAGTTCCTAATTATACCGTGCAGCTTGGCTCCTACAAAAATAAGACGGATGCCGAAGCTCAAGCCGCAAAAATAAAAAATGGTCGGGTAGAGAAAGTAGTCGTCCAAAATGAAACGTACTATCGAGTATATGCTGGATCTTTCACAGATGCGGAACACGCCAAACAAGAGATGAAAAGACTTAACCGGATGGGCTTTGCCGGATTTGTGAAACAAATCGAAAATAATTGATTTTCCGGGATTGATTCCTTTTGAATTTCAGTTTTTTGCACAAAAGGAAAACCGTATTTACCCATGAAAAAGAAGATCATTGTTATTGGAAGTGGCTTTGGTGGCTTAGGTGCAGCCTCTCGATTACTATCTGCCGGGCATGATGTTACCGTCCTTGAAAAAAGAGACAAATTAGGTGGTCGTGCCTATGTGTATGAAAAAAATGGATTCAAGTTTGATGGTGGGCCTACGGTAATCACGGCCCCTTTCATGTTTGATGAGATTTTTGAGCTGGCAGGCAAACAAAGAGAAGACTATGTGAAATTTGTGCCCTGCGATCCCTTTTATCGAATTTTTGATGCGGAGGGAAAACCCTTCGATTATAACCACGATCATGAATTTACGCTACAAGAAATCCGCAAACGAAATCCTGATGATGTAAAAGGCTACGAACGATTTTTGGATACCACCAAAGCTATTTTTGACAAAGGCTTTGTTGAATTAGCCGACCAGCCTTTTCTCAAGTTCACGGATATGCTGAAAGTAGCCCCGGATTTAATTAGGCTGCAATCGTACAAATCGGTGTATAAATATGTGGCCCAGTTTATTAAAGACGAGTTTCTGAGAAGATGTTTTACCTTCCATCCTCTTTTGGTTGGAGGAAATCCGTTTGATACCACCTCCATTTATGCCATGATTCACTATCTCGAAAAGGAGTGGGGCGTGCATTATGTGATGGGTGGAACCGGAGCTCAGGTAAAAGCTTTGGCCACGTTGATTACCGAACAGGGAGGCATCATTCATACCGATGCGGAAGTAGATGAAATTATTATTGAACAAGGAAAAGCAACGGGCGTGCAATTAAAAAATGGCGACATCTTTCATGCCGATGAAGTGGTTTCTAATGCGGATGTAGCTTTTACATATAAAAATTTGATCAACCCCAAACATCGAAAGAAATACACCGACCGAAAGATTGAACGCACGAAGTATAGTATGTCTCTTTTTGTGATTTATTTTGGAACCAAAAAACGCTATCTCGATTCTGGGCTGGCTCATCATAATATTATTTTGGGTGAGCGGTATAAGGGATTATTGCAAGATATCTTCCACAAAAAACATCTGCCCGATGATTTCTCCCTTTACCTTCATATGCCCACGATTACGGACCCATCCATGGCACCGGAGGGTTGCGAGGGCTTTTATGTTTTATCGCCGATCCCTCATCTCGACAGCGGCACCGATTGGAATGAAATGGCTCCAAAATATCGCGATACTATTATGAACTTTTTGGAAGAAAATTATCTCCCCAATCTCCAAGAAAATATCATTGCTGAACACTACATCGATCCACTTCATTTTCAGAACGTGTTGAATAGTTATAAAGGCTCCGCTTTTTCCGTTGAGCCTATATTAACACAATCTGCCTGGTTTAGGCCACATAATAAATCGGAGGATGTAGATAATCTTTATTTTGTAGGTGCCGGAACGCATCCGGGAGCTGGGCTCCCCGGTGTGCTCTCTTCCTCCATTATAGCTCAAAATTTGATTGGCAGCGCTTAAGTAATTTTTTTCACAATGCTCGAAATGCTGTAATATACAGAGAATGGATGTGTTTAAGCTTCTTTGATAATTTTTTCTGTTTAGAAAAAATCCCACTAACAACTGTGGTAGTGCTATGCAACAGAAGAGCTTTCACGATTTAAAAAGGTTTTGCAAAGAATCCGGCTTTACAAGGCCTCCCACTATTCTTTTCTATATATTAGTAAAAATGCTTTAGGTTAAAATTTTCAATTATTCAACTCCCCATGGCCGTAAAAAACGATAGTGGGTATTCCGACTATTCACTGGATCCCTTTTTTGAACAAACCGAGGACTTGCTTTGTATTGCGGGTTTTGATGGATATCTCAAAAAGGTAAATCCGGCATTTCTTCAACTTTTGGGATATACCAAAGAGAAACTACTTTCAACCCCGCTCAGCTCTTTTATACACCCCGATGATCGAGGCCTGACAAAACAACATCGAGATAATATTAGTGCCGGAAAGCCCTTGTTGAATTTCGAAAACCGATATATTAGTAAATCAGGTAATGTAATTTGGCTTTCTTGGACTTCTATTCCCGTGAACAAGCAGGAAGTGATCTACGCGATCGCTAAAAATATCACTCCTCAAAAAAAGCATGAGGCCGAACGAAATCGAATTCTTGCCGAACTTACGCAAACCAATAAGCAGCTAAAGCAGCTCAATTACACTACCTCACACGACTTGCGTTCTCCCATCAGTAGTATTCTTACCATTTTTGAGCTTTTAGATGTCTCCAGTATTAAAGATACACAAACCAAAGAGCTAATGGAGCTGCTAAAAACCTCCACTTCTAATCTTAAAAAAACGCTGGATGAACGAATAGATGGATTCAAAAATAATGATGCGTTGCAAGTACCTGTTGAGGAAGTAGAGGTCTTCAAAAGCCTGGAAAAAACTCGAAACTCGTTACACACGCTTATAAAAGACTCTAAAGCTACCTTTGAACTACACCTTGACAGTTTCAAAACCATCCGATTTAATAAAAATTACTTGGACAGCATTTTCCTAAATCTGATTTCAAATTCCATAAAATATGCACATCCCAACAGAGCCCCGGTCATCACCATTAAAAGCGGAATTGTCAATGGCCATAAGCAACTTGTGTTCTCAGATAACGGCTTAGGATTTGACGATAAAGCGAATGAAGGAAACGTTTTTGGGTTATACCAAAAATTCCATTCCCTCACCGATAGTAAGGGCATTGGCCTTTATCTGGTTTACAATCATATCACAAGCCTGGGCGGCTCTATTTCGGTAAATAGCACAGTGAATGAGGGAACGACCTTTACGTTGATCTTTTAGCACTTCAAATCTCATTCACACTTTGATTTAATCTTGTAAAATCTCCTCAATTATTGTTGGCTCCTCTTATTTAAAACCATATTTTTAAACGAACAAACTTGTATATAAAGCCTTTGAAAAATCAAAGATTTTGTTCCAAATCAAACCTTGAGCGAATTCAAATCCAAAGCCCATAAGCAATATGGGAGTTTTTAATTTGTGAACATTTGTGTTGGGCAAAAGACCGGTTTTGCAAAGCTTTCATTTGTGTAAACCCAATTTCGTGACCCACTCCTCTATCTTACATACGTGTCTGCTTGCAGCATTCCTTATTTTTTTTCCACAGACCGATGGATATGCCCAATTTTCGGGGGGTTCCGGTACGCCTGAGCATCCGTTTCAGATATCTACAGCTCAGGACCTCCAACGGATGAAAGACCATCTTGAACAATCTTTTGTATTAGTGAATGATATTGAGGCCGGTGTAACTTCTACATGGAATAACGGAAAAGGCTTCGAGCCCATCGGTTCAGAGAAAAAACCGTTTTCAGGTTCATTTGACGGGCAGGGATTTATGATATATTCATTACGTATTAATCGCGAAAACAAGGAATATGTTGGTTTATTTGGTTTCATCCGATCGGGGAAAATCAAAAACATACAATTAGAAAACATCGTTATTAAAGGCGGGGATCGCACGGGAGGCATTGCCGGTAAGCTAAGCCTTGGTTCTATTACATCCTCATCGGTCACAGGCTCTATTACTGGAGATACGCATGTTGGAGGAGTCGTGGGCTTTAACCGAGGTACTATCCGGCGCGCTGAAAGTAGAGCCGTAGTTTCGGGACTATCGTATGTAGGCGGAATTACGGGAATAAATCGAGGTTTTATTTTGCGCTCTTTTGCAGCGGCTCAGGTAAATGGTATTCATCATAATGTGGGAGGATTGGTAGGCAATAATTACGACGGTTCCATTACAGAATCGGAGTCGCAAGGCTGGGTAATTGCCCAAAATGCTTCTTCTGTAGGCGGACTTTCGGGCAGCAACGGAGGTAGAATCTTGCGTTCTTTTTCATCGGCTCAGGTTAAAGGGAAATCATACGTAGGCGGCTTAGTGGGCCATAATTATTCAGGTAGCATTTCCTGGTGTTATTCTACGGGAGCGGTGGAAGGATTTAATCTGGTGGGTGGGTTTGCCGGCGTGAACCGAAATCATGGCGTAATTTTGGAAGCTTATACCACAAGCCCGGTTCAGGGAACGGTAGATGTGGGAGGATTTATTGGGGTGAACCGTGATCCTGTAACCGCAGGATATTGGGATAAAGATCAATCGGGGCAAGCTTCGGCTGTTAGTAAAGGAAGTGAATCCGGAATTAAAGCTCTACACACATCGCAAATAAAAGGCGTTAAGAGCTTTGAAGAAATGCCGGATTTTTCATTCAATACCGTTTGGGCTTATTTACCAAACCAAAGTCCACAATTATTATGGACCATGTCTTATTTCACCATTTCGGATGTAGAGGCCGGCACCAATTTTGTAAGTGGTGATCTCATTACGTTTCAAGTCTCATTGAAAAATACCGGAGCGTTTACAGATGCTCATAGCGTAACCTTGCGCACAGAGAATGAAATCATTTTAGGACAAACCAGCCGCATTACTCTTGAAAGCCAACAAGACACTACCCTATGGTTTACTTGGCAAACATCATTAAATGATCACGGAGTTTTTGATCTCACTTTCGAAGCACAGCATTACCGTTATCCTTATCAGGTAAAAGTGTTGCAAATGCCCGAAATGGTAGAATTAAAGCAGCCTTACGATTTGAAGGAGCACGTTAGCATAACTCCCACATTCACTTGGAAAAAAGCTTTTTTGGCGAAAAACTATGAGTTGCAAATCTCCACAAATGAGGAGTTTTCACCCCTTTTGTATGATATCAAAGATATTGACACCACTAATTATACCTTACGGCCTTCACTTCACTTTTTGAGATATTACCATTGGAGAGTACGAGGAATCAGCGAAAATGAGAAGGGTCCGTGGAGCCAAAATTCAGTCCTAATTACAGTACTTGAAAGACCGGAAGTTGTAGCCATCAAAACACCTAAAGACGAGGATACGGAAGTTTCCGCACTCGCAGCTTTCTCTTGGTCCGAAACTAACCGAGCGGAAAACTACCAGCTTCAAATCTCTCCCGATGATGAGTTTGAAAAAGTTCTATTTGATACCACCGTTTCAGCTAACGATTCATCGTTTATTATGGAAGATCGGCTCCCTGTAAAACAGCAGCTCTTCTGGAGAATGCGTGCTTCCAATATTGGGGGAAACTCCGACTGGTCTGAGATGAGAAGCTTTAGCGCTATACCGGCTCCGGCCAAAAGTCCTGTCCAAAATAGAATAGGTGGACTTGAATACAAATTGGACCAAAATTATCCAAACCCATTCAATCCGGTTACAAATATTCGATATAGCTTACCGGAGGCTACAGAAGTAGAACTCAGGGTGTTGAATATGTTGGGGCAGACTGTAGAAATATTAGTAGACGGATATCAGTCAGCCGGAACCCATACGGTAGTTTTTGATGCTTCAAAATTATCCAGCGGCTTTTATATTTATCAGATAAAAACACCCGAATTCACCACCTCCAGAAAGCTTTCTTTGGTGAAATAGGGCCAACTTCTTTCTCTCCCATACTATGCGTTCAATTCATAACATCCGGATTAAGAAGCAAGCCCAATCGAGCGAAGAAATACCACAATAGGTATAAGCGTAAATTAAATTACTTACCCTGCTTTTTTTGAAGGTCTTCCCAGTCAGACAAAAAGCGTTCCAGACCGGAATCCGTTAATGGATGTTTCAACAATCCGTTGATTACGCTTAACGGCATAGTTGCAACATCGGCTCCCTCTTTGGCACATTCCAATACGTGCATTGGGTGGCGGATACTGGCCGCCAAAACTTCTGTCTCAAAACCGTAATTATCATAAATCTGTACGATATCGCGAATTAATTGCATTCCATCCGTTGAAATATCATCCAAGCGACCAAGGAATGGTGAGATGTAATTAGCACCTGCTTTTGCAGCAATCAGGGCTTGTGTTGCAGAAAAACAAAGCGTGCAATTGGTTCTAATGCCTTCTTCAGAAAAAGTTTTAATCGCTTTGATACCCTCTTTAATCAATGGCACTTTTACTACTACATTATCTGCAATTTTAGCAAGGCCCCGGCCTTCTTCCAACATTTCTTCATACGTGGTAGAAACAACCTCCGCCGAAACATCTCCATCCACAATCTCGCATATTTTAGCAATGTGTCCTTTGAAATCACTTACACCAATTTTGGCACAAAGACTGGGGTTTGTGGTAACACCATCGAGTACTCCAAGGTCATTGGCTTCTTTTATTTCATCGAGATCGGCAGTATCTATAAAAAATTTCATGGGCGAGCGAAAGTTATTTGAATGTTTAGCATCCAAGATAAGGATTCATTCTCTCTGTTTCATTGCAATTCCAACCCAATCATTTCTTTTTTTTACAAAATAAGACCTTGTAAAGCTAAACTTTATCGTGAACTTACTTGTATAACAGTCAGCAGTTTAAAACGATTTTTAAATTCAATCAAAACTACGTGAAAAAACAATTTTCTTTATTCATCCTCCTTGGCTCTTTTATGATTAGCTGTGGCGGAAGTGACTCTCCCCAAAATAATTCGTCCAATGCTTCAAGATTTGGAGGGAATGCAGGCACTCGAACTACGAGTGTTGAAACCGATGAGGTAAAAACAGGTTCTATTGCCGAACAGGTGCGTTCTTTCGGAAATATAAAAGCACAAAACGTTATTTCAGTAATGCCCCAGGTTAGCAATCGTATTACTAAAATTTATGTAGATCTTGGAGATTCAGTTCGGCAGGGACAAGCTCTTGCAAAAATTCATGATGCTACGTTCAAGGACCAATTAACCCAAGCGCAGTCTCAGTTAGAACAAGCCCGCGTGGCCGTTCGCAGAGATTCTTCGGAATATGGACGCCAAAAAAGCTTAAAAGAACGTGACTTGTCCAGCGATGTTGAGCTGGATAATGCCCAAGCTGCTTACCAAAGCTCCCGAGCTCAGTTTGAATCTGCTCGATCTTCACTTACGCAGGCACAGGAAGACTTTAATCATACCGTAGTCCGTGCTCCGGTCACGGGGGTAATTACGTCTCGCGCTTTAGAAGCCGGGGATCTTGCCACCACAGGAACCGAATTATTTCAGGTGGCCAGTACCAACGGGTATGAATCACGCATTTACCTGCCGGTGCAGGATTGGCGCTCTATAAAAGTGGGACAAGAGGTAAATCTTCGAGTTTCAAATGAAGGTAGCGTGGGAGCCAAAGGCATCGTTTCGCGAAAAAGTCCACAACTGGACCCAACCACAGGGCTTGGCGAGGTGGTGATTACGCTCACCCAAACAGGAAATGGTATTTATCCCGGCGTACTTGCTGAAAATGTGATTAGCATTGAAACGAAAGATCACGCCATTATTGTACCCCGAAGTGCGCTGGTGGAACAGGTTAAAACCGTTATCAACCCAGAGTCTAATACGATTGACCTGGAGCGAACGTATTCCGTTTTTGTATCTAAAGGAGACTCGGTAGCGGAACGCAGAAAGTTGGAGCTGGGTATTGAGCAAGGAGATAAAATTGAGGTGCTCAGCGGTTTGTTACCCAGCGATAAAATTATTGTTACCGGACAAAAAGGATTGGAAGATGGCGGGCGCATTGCGGTTGCTACCGGTGAGCGTTTCCAAGCTCCCGAACAACGAAACATTAACGATAATGCCCGTAATAACAGCCAAACCCGTCCCGCTCGCGGTAACGGAAATCGGCCAAACCCATTGGCAAATATGAGTGCAGAAGAGCAGGCCGAAGCACGTAAAAAGATGGAAGGCATGAGCCGAGAAGAGCGCATGGTGTACTTACGCAAGCTTCAAAATGAGCAAGCCACTTCTTCTGATTCAACTTCAAACAAGTAGGACTGATGGGATCTCTATCCAAACTGGCGGTTGACCGCCCCATTACTTTTTTAATGATCACCCTCATCCTGCTGGGATTTGGCTTCTACGGATTGCAGAATCTGAGGCTAAATCTTTATCCGGATGTCTCGTTCCCCACCATTACGGTGTACACCAGCTATGAAGGCGTAGCCCCGGAAGATATCGAGACATTGGTAACTCGCCCCATTGAGGAATCCGTAGGAAGTATCAGCGGAATACGTAAAGTACGTTCGCTTTCAAGCCAGGGCGCTTCCGTAGTAAAGCTGAATTTTGAATGGGGAACCGATCTTTATCAGGCTGAAAATGATGTGCGGAAGGAGCTGGGTTTTGTAGAGCGTACCATTCCCGATGATGCCGAAACTCCGCTTGTATTCTCATACGATCCCAATCAGGAGCCAATTGTTGTATTAACCGTGACATCCAATGCACGGAGTCCCAGAGATCTCAGAACGTACGCTAAGCAGGTTTTGGAGCAAAGGCTGGAGCGTATAAATGGCATTGCTTCGGTTGAAACTTCGGGAGGATTAGAGCGGCAGATTAATGTGCAAATCAACAATGAGAGAATGCGCGCTTATAATCTCACTATTGGCGAAATTGCCGCCAAATTAAAGCAGGAAAATATTCAAGTTCCCGCCGGGCAACTCACGGAAGGAAACACTATTTATTCCCTGCGGACTATTGGAGAGTTTAAGAGTGTGGACCAAATTCGGAATACCATTATTACGGTACGAAACGGACAACCGCTGCTTCTTAAAGATGTAGCTTCAGTTGATGACGGTATCGCCCAGCCTATTGGAAATGTGCATATTAACGGCAAAGACGGCGTGGTGCTGAATGTATATCGCCAAAGTGATGCCAACGTAGTAAGTGCTGCCAGTGCCGTGGTTGGCGGATTGGGGGACATCGAGAAAAGCCTGCCGAGCGATATTAACATCTCCGTACTAACTAATAAAGCTGATTTCATTGAAGAATCCATTAGCAACCTGCTATTAACCGGAATTCAAGCCGTATTCTTAGTGGTGCTAATTCTTCTGGCTTTTCTTAGAAGCGGCCGTTCGGCACTGATTATTGCCATCTCCATTCCAGTTTCTATTATTACCACATTTACGGTGATGGATATGGCTGACCTGAGCTTGAATATTATTTCATTATCGGGCTTAACGCTTGCGGTCGGGATGGTGGTAGATGACGCTGTCGTTGTTTTGGAAAATATATTCCGTTTCCGAGAACAAGGTGCCAGTCCGGATGAGGCTTCAATTAAAGGAGCTAAGGAAGTGGCGGTTCCTGTGGTCATTTCAACACTTACCACGCTGGTAGTATTTTTACCCATCCTATTTGTGCCGGGTATTGCCGGTTTCTTGTTCCGCGACCTCGCGCTTACGATCTCATTCTCGCTCACCATTTCGTCACTGGTTGCGCTTACACTTATTCCTTTGATGACTTCCCAATTTTTTAAAGGCAACGGCAAATCCTTTGAGGCTAATAATAGGGTAGCTAAATTTTTTAGCCGTTTATTGGATCGCATGGAGAGTGTTTACCATCGGAATCTTGATGCAGCTTTGAATAAAAGCGGGTTAGTTGTAACCGGAGCTATTGTGTTATTCCTCATCAGCCTTCCCATCTTTTATGCCATTGGCGGAGAGTTCTTCCCGCGCGTAGATGAAAATGCTTTTACGTTGGAAATACAGCGAGAGCCCGGTGTAAATTTATTTGAGCTGGAGCGTTCCATTACGCAAGTTGAAGATATTATAAAACAAGAAGTGCCGGAAGCTCGGCTGGTGGTTTCCGACTACGGCGATAAGGAAGGCATTGAAGGTGCCGACGACCCCGGTGGATTTACAGGAACCGTTCGGGTTGAATTGCTTCCCCAAAAAGAGCGGAGCCGTTCTCAGTTTGAGATTACATCTTCCTTAATGGATAAGCTGCAGATTGTGCCCGGTGTAGAAATTCAGGAAGTGGTAGTAGATCCTTTAAGTCCTGATGGTGAAAACGGACTTATTGTGCAAATTTTTGGATTCGATCCTGCCGTTAAAGAAGAGCTTGCCAATGGGGTAAAAGAAAAACTGCTGGCAGTTGACGGCATCAATAGCGTATTTAGCTCCTCCGACCAAGGTAGGCCGGAGCTTCGCCTAATTATGGATAGAGAGCGGATTTCGCGTGTGGGAATGAATACCAATCAGGTAGCAACGGCCGTAAGTAACGCCGTTAAAGGAAATATAGCCACAGCTTTTGTAGATCAAGGAGTGGAATTTGAAGTAGTGGTAGAGTTAGATCCTTTGGATAAATCACATTCCTCAGATTTAGCCAATATCCAAATTCAAACACCGGACGGAACCTGGATGCCTCTCAAAAACCTGGCACGCATTGAACGTTATTCCGGGCCAACCAATGTGCTTCGTATTGACCAGGAACGCGTGACGGAAGTGACTGCAGAACTCGCAGGCATTGACCTGAAAGCGGCCACAAAAGAAGCGCGCCAGATACTGAATAAAGTAGATTGGCCCGACGAATACCGCTACGAAATCGCCGGTACGGCTGAAGAGCAAGCGGAGTCGTTTAACTTCCTTATGATCGCTTTCGTGATTGCCGGAATACTTACATACATGGTTATGGCCTCACAATTTGAAAGCCTGGTTGAGCCTTTTATTATCCTATTAACCATTCCTCTTGGCCTTACGGGTGTGTTGATTATGCTCTGGGCTACCGGAACCAGCATCAGTGTTACATCCATGGTGGGACTGATTTTACTTAGCGGGATTGTGGTTAACAACGGTATTGTGATGATCGATTACGTGAAGATATTGCAGGCCCGGGGCATGAAGCGCCACCAAGCCATTACCGAAGGCGCCACCCGTAGATTGCGCCCTATTTTGATGACGGCCTTTACGACCATTTTATCGATGGTTCCACTGGCGCTGGAACTTGGTTCCGGTTCTGAGACCTGGAGTCCAATGGCACGGACGGTAATCGGTGGCCTTACCATGAGTACACTTTTGATGCTTTTTGTAGTGCCTTGTTTCTATAACATTATTAATGGGCTGGTTGAGAAATTAGGATTTGATGCCGTGCATAAACATGATCCACTGGCCGATCAAAATGAGGCTACACCATGATTGATATTCACGTTTTTTGTGGAGGGTTGATATGAAAAAATTCTCGGTAGCCGGAAGCATTCTTAAGCGTCCCATTACGGTGATTATGATGACTTTGATCATCATCGGGTTTGGGATATTTTCGCTTACCAAACTTAAAGTTACGCTATACCCATCCTTCAATATTCCAGTGTTGGCCGTTTCGTCAGGATATAAAAATGTAGCCCCTGAAGACATTAACCGACTTATTGTTCACCCGATTGAAGGAGCATTATCTGCCATCGAAGGGGTAGAATCGCTGGAAGCTCGAGTAAGCCGTGGAAGTGCCTTTGTGATTCTACGACTGCGGGAAGGCTCTGATATGCGCAAGACTGAACTAAAAGTTCGAAAAGCTATCGATCAAATTCGTGGTGAGCTCCCTCAACAGGCGCAAGAACCGGTGATTTTTCAATTCGATCCTGAAAACCGGCCCATAATGAAACTCAGTATCGATGCCGCCAACCGTGGACTGGATGAGCTGCGAAATATTGGCTTAGAGCTGGTTGAAACCCGTCTCGAACGTATTGATGGCCTGGCTTCAGCCGAAACTCAGGGAGGACTCGAACGCAGAATTTATATTGATGTCTCCCCCATGTCGCTGGCACAACACAAATTGGTTCCTTCCGACATCGAAAATGCTCTTCGCCAAAATAATGTGCAATTGCCCATTGGTAATGTGATTGGTGACCGGGTAAACTACAGCGTTCGTGCGCAATCAACCTATCAGAGCGTGGACCAAATTGCCAACACCATCGTTAAGATGTCGGAGAACAATATTCCGATTCGTGTAAAAGATGTGGCTGAAGTTAGCGATGGGTTCACCGAAGTAACCAGCTTGGTGAAGGTAAACGGACGGAATAGCGTTTCGGTTGAAGTGCAAAAGAATTCGGATGCCAACACGCTGGATGTAGTAAATGCGGTAAAAGAGGTAGTGCCGGAAATCAATGAAATTCTACCACCTGGCGTTGTTCTTCAGGTGCTTTCCGATGAAGGAAAAACGATCGATGATTCCGTCAACAATTTATCGCAATCGGCGTTAGGGGCTCTGGTAGTTGTTATTCTTGTAATTCTCATCTTTATGGGCGGTTGGCGCATTTCTCTGGTGGTGGCTTCTACTATTCCTATTTCCATAGCCGCAAGCTTTGCAGCCATGTACGCCGCCGATATCACCCTTAATATCCTCACCATTTCTGCACTGGCGCTGGCAATTGGATTATTGGTGGATAACTCCGTCGTGGTTACAGAAAGTATTGCTCGGAAGCTGGAAGAAGGATTGCCGCGTTTCAAAGCAACGCTTGAAGGAACGAACGAGGTAATCGGTGCCTTGCTGGGTTCAACCCTTACCACTCTCGGAGTGTTTATTCCTATCATCCTGATCTCTGGAACCTCCGGTGCTTTTTTCCGGGAATTTGCCTATACCATTTGTTTTGCCATCGGGTTCTCATTTTTATCCTCAATTATTTTAGTGCCCGTAATTTCTCTTTTAACGCTGGATGCCAAACAATTCAACCACAAGAACTGGGCGTTCCGAGGTATTGCCAAGCTTGAACGCGGCTATGTAAAAGCATTACGCTGGTCTTTTCAGCATAAATGGGTTCCCATTTTGGTGATGATCGGGATTATGGCAGGTACTATTGTTTTATACATCACCATCCCCAAAGAAGGTTTTCCGGAAGCCGATTCTGGTCAACTTGATATAAATATCAGCTTACCCGAAGGCAGTAAACTCACTAAAACAGTAAACGTGATGGAGAACTTTAGCCGCCTGCTGGACGAGCTCCCTGAAGTGGAAACAATGATTACTTCCATTGGCCGCAGCCGCCATAATACCCAAAGCAATCGGGGAGAAATCAGCCTCACGTTAGTACCGGAAACAAAACGTAAAGTAAGTACTACTGATCTTGCTGTTCGCCTGAGGGAAGAACTGTCAGCTCCCGGCGTTGAAGTTAGAATCCGAGTGGTAGGCGGCGGACTTTCCTTTGGACGCGGATGGAATTCGGGCGGGGGCGCTATTCGCCTCAGCCTTATTGGTCCCGAGATTGATGAACTGGTACAAATCTCAAACAAAATAGAAGCCAAGCTGTTAGAAGATCCCCAAGTAATTTCGGTTGACAACGGCCGCACCGATCCTACTCCTGAGCTCCATTTTTATGCCGACCGAGAACGACTGGGACTTTTAGGTACTAATCTAAATACTATTGCCAGC
>JBDNFJ010000136.1:0-6614 GCA_041689895.1 Gracilimonas sp.
AATATCATCGTGCCGGTGCGTGTGATTATGCACGGTGCGCTTGCCTTCCAGTATTTCAACTAAAGCATCCATGCCAATATCACGTTTCGGCATTTTGCTTTCATCGCCATCGGCTGCGTCTATTTTTGCTTTATATTCTTGTGCTTTTACAAATAGAGAACGAACCAGCGCGGCCGATTTTGCCCGAGTTCCCGGAAAAGGCGGACTTCCGATGGGATTGGTTCCATTGGCCATCTTCATTCCACCATAAATGTTGTTCTTTTTATCCACAAACAACAACATCCCTTCCACGGTATTTGCTTTGCGAAGTTTGAGATATACGGTTTGTCCACTCATTAGATGGCCCGATCCCGGCATTACATTTACGGAGGTAATTCCCCCGGCAAGTGCCTTTCTGAACGTATCGCTTCGCGGATTGATGGCATCCATCACGCGCACATCCGGTTGCAAAGCAGCTGAACGGTCGCCACCATCTCCTTCTCCAATATGAGAATGACTATCGATAAGGCCCGGCATCAATACTTTTCCGGACACATCATGGACATCAGCACGGCGTGGAATTCGAGTATTTTCGTCTCCCACCGCAACAATTTTTCCGTCTTTTATAATTAGCACACCGTTTGGAATGGGCTCGCCCGAAATAGGAATGATTTGGGCTCCTTTAAACACCTGAGTCGTGGATTGACTAAATCCATATCCCCCGGTTAAAAGAACACAAACCAAAGCGAACACAAGGCTTTGGATTGATTTCATAGTATTTATTCGTAGTTAGTGGTTTATCTTAGCTGCATCAATTTATAAAATTTATGATGAGAGAAAAGTGAGAGGTCGTAAAAAATAGAAAATGGAACAATCACCGGTTCCTGCTCTTCAAACAGTGAATATCAACCAATTCACATTATGCAAAACAAAAAACTTAAACTTTTTGGTGCCTTCATTGCCCTGGTAATCGCCGCATTTGTGATTATTACGCTTTCAATTGACGGTATGGTTAAATCAGGGATTGAAGAAAATGGCTCTGAACTTTTTCAAACGGAGGTATCCGTAGATAATGTGGATATTTCATTATTTAACGGATCGGGTACTATCGACGGCTTTGTGGTGAAAAATCCCGAAAAGTTCAGTGATGAACCGGCTATACGTATTCAGGAAGTAAGCCTTCAAGTGGATCTCGGGTCCTTATTCTCACAAACCATTCTGGTGAAGAACATGAGGATAATCAGCCCTCAGCTTTATTTTGAACAGCGAGGATTTGGGGTAAATCTTAAAACCTTGAATGATAATATGGAACTTGCCTCCGACGGCTCCTCAGATAAAAATCTAATTATCGAGCATTTAGTGATTGAAGATGGAAGGGTTAAGGTGAGTACGAAGATAGATCGTAAGCGAACCGCAAAAGCAAGTATCTCGGAATTTGAGCTGGAGGGAATTGGGCGAGATGGCAGCAGCACGGTAAAGCAAAGTGTACAACAGGTGATGAAACCGCTGCTTGAAAAAGCCATGGCCGAAGCAATTAAAGATGGGGTGACAAATCAATTGGAAAGTAAGGTGAAGGATTTGTTTAATTAGCCAGAGCCAAGCGCCCCTTTCACAGCGTTCCAAAAACTACCTTTTTCTTCTTTAATATCGTCCGGCTCCATTACTTCAAAATGGAGGGCACCCCGATAAAATAAATACATGCTTATGGCCATCACGGTATGCGCCAGGTCAAGGTGATTGAACCATGGGTGCAATCCAATCTCACTGGTGTAAAAGAAAGCCGCCAGTGTAGAAAAAATCACCGTAAGGAAAAAGATTCGGCTGCCTTCATTACGAGTGCGCCAATACACTAAAAAATGAAGCGGCAGTACAATTAGCGCCAGCCCATACGCCGAATGCACTTGTATATAAAAGAAGTTGAGCGTTGAAAAAGCAAGGACTGCAAAAATGAGTAACTCTATCACGTTGGCTATTTCCAGAAACTTTCCAAAAGATGCGCTAATTACCGGGCGAGCATGCATTATGGAGGCTCGTTCAATGGACATCACCGCCAGCATACTAATGAGCCAGCCCGGCAGCTTCCACGATAATCCCACCACATCCTGTAAAGCATGGCCTAATATCCCACCCAAAAAAGTAGCCACAGCCATTATCAAAAAATACCAGCGAATGTACTGATGAACCTTCCCTTTTCGGTTTTGCTTTACCAGTCTAACAAAAGCGTACACGCAAACCCCGGTAATCCATAGATCGGTGAATGTGACCATGGGTTCCATAATAGTAAGGCCAAAAAATTCTATGGACGGCTGTCCGGAATAGGCTTGTAGGTACAACATTTGTTAGATATGCGATTAATAGAATGCAGCCAAAATAACTTAATTAGTGAAATTATAGAATCTGTTGGCTATGAATGGAAGCTGTTCAATAGGAGAGATTTATCCGCCCAATTTATCCACATAATCCAGTTTCTCCCATGGGAATTCGTCTCTACCAAAGTGGCCATAAGCCGCCGTGGGCAGATAGATTGGACTCTTTAGATTGAACCGCTGTATGATGCTTTTTGGAGTACAATCAAACGTTTTAGCAATTTTGGCCGCCAGTTCTGCATCCTTCATTTTCCCGGTTCCATACGTATGCACGTTGATGGAAACGGGCTCCGCAATACCGATGGCGTATGCGAGCTGAACGAGGCATTCATCCGCCAGGTCGGCGGCTACAATATTTTTAGCTATATGTCGGGCAGCATAAGCCGCGCTCCGATCTACTTTAGAAGGATCTTTTCCGGAAAAAGCACCACCTCCGTGGGCTCCACGGCCGCCATAGGTATCTACGATAATTTTTCGTCCGGTAAGTCCCGTATCGCCATGCGGTCCGCCGATCACAAAATTGCCGGTCGGATTTATGTGATAGATGGTTTCATCATCCAGCAGTTGTTCCGGAATCACATTCCCCAGCAGGTTTTTCTGGATATCTGCTTTAATTTGAGCCTGCTTTATCCCTTCATCATGCTGGGTTGAAAGCACGATGGTATGAATACGCTTTGGCTTTCCGTTATCGTCATATTCTATCGTTACCTGACTTTTGCTATCAGGGCCCAAATAAGGCATTAAATCCGAATTCTTGCGAATATTAGTCAGTTCCTTAAGCAGATTATGAGAATACTGAAGCGGCATCGGCATGTATTCCGGCGTCTCTTTGGTAGCGTACCCAAACATCATTCCCTGATCGCCGGCACCATCACGATCTACGCCCATTTCAATATCTTTGCTCTGGCTATGAATGGTTGACAACACCCCACAGCTTTCCGAATCAAACCGATAAGTGGGCTTCGTGTAGCCTATTTTTTTGATTACCTGCCGTACAATTTCTTGTACATCAATATAGGCATCGGTGGTAACTTCACCC
Organism: Gracilimonas sp.; assembly: GCA_041689895.1. GTDB lineage: Bacteria > Bacteroidota > Rhodothermia > Balneolales > Balneolaceae > Gracilimonas. The sequence goes on from JBDNFJ010000136.1 coordinate 3,385, forward strand.
GAAACAACAGCAAGGCCGGTAGTTACCAGTGTTTCAACAGCAACGCGTGAATTTGGATCATCTGTGAGGAGCGCATCCAAGATGGCATCTGAAATTTGGTCGGCTACTTTATCAGGATGTCCTTCGGAGACAGATTCGGAGGTGAAAAGATTTTTCATGTTTGTAATAAATTCTGGAGAATAATAAGGTGCTTTCGGTTAGGAAAATGGATGCGCCGACCATAAGTCGTGTTCATCACATGGCGCCAAAGTTAAAAATATTTGGGGAGAAAAATCTTTGATTTACTCAAAATAATCCAAAAATATTAGGTCGTAATTTTGAAATTTCCGGTGTTCCACGAAGCATTTAAGAGTTAAATAAGTCGTTGTCTATTTTCGAGGAATCTATCTTTAAATAATGGTATGCTTTTTTAGTGCAAATTCGACCTTTGGGCGTTCGTTGCAAAAACCCTCCCTTAATCAAAAAAGGTTCATACACTTCCTCAATAGTTCCTTTGTCTTCGCCTACCGCCACGCCCAGTGTGCTTAGACCAACAGGGCCGCCTTCATAATTCTCGATGATAGCTTTCAGAATACGAATGTCCATGTCGTCGAGGCCGTTATTATCCACATCTAAGGCATTTAGGGCTTTGTCAGCAATCTTTTCATCGATGGTATCCAAGTTATCTACTTGGGCAAAATCACGTGTTCTGCGCAGTAGCTTATTCACAATTCTCGGTGTTCCACGACTTCTTCGAGCAATTTCATGGGCACCCGATTCGGTGATGCCCATCCCCATAATATCAGCCGTTCGCAGGGCAATGCGCTGGAGCAATTCCACATCATAGTAATCGAGCCTCATATCAATGCCAAAACGGGCTCGGAGCGGAGCCGTCAATAAGCCTTTTCGGGTAGTGGCACCAATCAGTGTAAAATGATTTAGATCTATTTGAATACTTCGAGCATTGGGGCCGGAATCAATCATGATATCCAGCTTATAATCTTCCATCGCCGAGTATAAATATTCTTCAATTACGGGATTTAAGCGATGAATTTCGTCGATGAAAAGTACGTCTCCCTCATCCAGATTGGTAAGCATGCCGGCTAAATCGCCCGGTTTTTCAAGGACAGGGCCGGTAGTAGGCCGAATCTTAACGTTCATTTCATTTGCAATGATATAAGAGAGCGTCGTTTTTCCAAGTCCCGGTGGGCCGGAAAGAATCACGTGATCCAGTGCATCTCCCCGTTGTTTTGCGGCTTTGATGAACACGGACAAATTTGAGATGGCTTTTTTTTGGCCAATAAATTCCCCAAGCGAGGCTGGACGCACCGTTTGTTCAAATGCTTCTTCTTTTTCTTCGGGATTTAATAACGGGTTATTCACGTTATGGAGAGGTCTATATGTTTACGCTAAGTGTATAGAATTATACTTAGTTTTAATGCTAATTGCGCATTCAAAATATCAGGGTCTGCTATGAAAAAATCTTCTCTTTCGCCCGATGAAGCTTCATTTGATCCTTTGGTGAAACAAAAATCGAAGATGGCTAAGAAAAAAGCTAATCTCAAAAAGAATGAAATCCTTAAACAAAAAGGATTGCACAAGGATTTCAGCTCCAGCAGTCTCAAAATTTTTGGGAGCGATTATTTTTTCAATTATGAGCTCAGCTGGCTCAAATTTAACGAACGGGTGTTAGCAGAGGCTAAAAATAGCAAGAGCAAGATTCTCGAGCGGGTTTATTTTCTGGGTATAGTTTGTTCTAATTTGGATGAATTTTTTCAAAAAAGAGTGGGGGGCTTGAAACGCCAGCACATGGCGGGGGTAAAAGAACTTTCGGTAGATGGAATGACGCCCTCCGGTCAGCTAAAAGAAGTGCGTAAGGTGGTACAGGAAATGATTAAACAGTACCGTTCTTGTTTCTTTGATGAACTGCTTCCAAAACTGGCAGATAAAAGTATTTTCATAAAATCGTACCCCGACTTGAGCGCGCATGAAAAAGCCATAAGTGATCAATATTTCCAGAAGCAGGTATATCCCATCATCACACCACTGGCTGTGGATGAGTCGCACCCATTTCCATTTATCTCCAATAAAAGTCTTTCATTTGCTATCGAATTGAGGAATCCCCGAACGCAGGAAAAATCATTTGCACGCCTCAAAATTCCGGATAACCGCAACCGCTTTGTGCAGGTTCATCGCAAAGGAAATAAAGTGACTTTGGTGCCTATTGAGGAAATCATTCGGGCGAAAATGGATTATTTATTTCCTGGCATGCACGTACTATCGGCACATATATTCAGGGTAACACGCAACGCCTCGGTAGAACAAGATGAAGAAGAAGCCGAAGACCTGCTGGAAACCATTGAGGTTGAACTGCGAGAACGAAAATTTGCCGAAATCGTACGGCTTGAGTTGGATGCTTTAATGCCTAAGCACATCAAAAAGGATCTCATCCAGCATCTGAAAATTACCCGGAATGATGTGTACGAAATGCAAAGCACCATTGGTTTGGCGGACGTTATGGAAATAGGTCGCTTAAGTGGTTTTAATCGGCTTAAGAATCGCCAATGGATTCCTATGTTGCATCCTGCACTTAATCGCAGTCCGGACGAAGGTATCCCGAGTATATTTGAGGCCATTAAGCGCGGGGATTTCATGGTTCATCACCCGTATCACAGTTTTGAGCTTTCTACGCAGCGCTTTATTGAGGAGGCGGCTTCCGATCCCAAAGTGCTGGCCATCAAACAAACTTTATATCGTACTTCAAAAGATTCGCCCCTTATGCATTCGCTTATGAATGCGGCTGAAGAAGGAAAACAGGTGGCGGTTTTAGTAGAAATTAAAGCACGTTTTGACGAAGAGCGGAATATAAACTGGGCACAAAAATTAGAAAATTACGGAGTTCATGTGGCTTACGGTATTCCCGGCCTAAAAATTCACGCTAAATTAACTATGGTAGTACGAGAAGAAAGTGATGGCCTTAGAACCTATTGCCATATTGGGACGGGTAATTATCACCCCGACACCGCCCAAGTTTATGAAGATTTAGCCCTTTTTACTTGCGAAGAAGTCATTGCCTCCGATGTTACCGATATTTTTAATCTGCTTACCGGTTATGCTCCTGAGCAGAACTTTGAGAAATTACTGGTAGCACCAAAGCACATGCGAAAGCAAATGAAGGCACTTATAGACAAGGAGATCAAGGAGGCGCGAAAAGGAAATACCGGACGCATCATTGCAAAAATGAACAGCCT
>JBDNFJ010000137.1:0-7720 GCA_041689895.1 Gracilimonas sp.
TCATCAAAATGTAAGGTGGTTTCGGTGCGGAGAGCATCTAAAGTAAGTGAAATAGAGCCTACGGCTGGCAGATTTAATTCTCCCGATCTTTTACCCCAATACTTAATTAAGGCGATATTGGCATGTGCCACAGCCGTAACCGGGTGCGTAGAAACGGATGCTTCAGAGGTTTCAGGCAATTTGTTCACGTAAATTATTGAATACTTAAATAAGCGTACAAAATACGGTTAATTTGGGAGAGACGGTAGAAACAGTTAGTAAGTAGAAGGTGGATGCTTTAACAAAGGATATATTTTTGTATCGGTATTATAAATCTCAGATCGGTTAAAAGATCTTTTATTTGGGTGAAGGTATTCTTTCCTAAGTGATAGGGACAACAGCTTCATTCAATGCTCTGTTTGGCGAAAGGACCAGAAGCTGATGACGGTGAATTTTCTCATATTTGGGCCGTCTTGCTAATCGCTCATAAAATAAGAGAAGGTTAAGAATACGGATGAAGTCTATTTAATGAGCGTAATGCCTCCGGTGATATTCTGGATTATATAATTACTAATCCCGCCCGGACTCTCATCGTTAATATCCCACTTGAAGTCAGCGCCGCCAATAAACAAATGGTCCGCATCCAGCAGGCTCATTTGTTCCACAATTATTTTTCCAGGCTCTCCAACCTCAACGGTAGCGGTTAGGGAGCCTTCTTTCCCGGCAACTTCTTCAAAAGTGTATTTGGCTAATTCAAGAATTGCTTTGGCTTCGGTTAGCGCCTCTTCATTGATGGCAACTACCAAAAGATAAATTTCAGGTTCGGAGTGCATATCGCGAAAAAGATCGGCAGCATATTTTACGGCTTCACTCGCATATTTGGTTCCGTTGGTGGCAATCACCCATTTTTTTGGATTTCCCATAGTAAAGTTTTTAGAATAAAGGTGAAATTGATGAGGTTTAGAAAGGACGAACATTGATAGTTATCGCCATTAATATATTAACTTTTTTATTTACGAATTCTGCCGGGGAAAATTCAAAGCAGTTAAATGTTTTTTTAAAAGGTCTTTGTACCCAGGATCAATTTTTTGTTTTGGATGAATTCTCATAACCGGTCCATCCTTACTCACTACAAATTGTATCAATAAGTGTGACGGCCGTTTTTACAGGTATTCTTCTTGTAGGTTTTACGAACTTCATACAATAAACTACGGCTTCCTTTTTTGGCATCGGCAACATAATCCGGTGTAATATAAATATCACTGCTGTATCCATAATCTGCCGCTTCTTCCCATATCATACCCCTTTCTACTCCGGGAGGTAGCGGAGGCGTTCGTCTTTTGGAAATACCGCTCGGCGCACAAGAAGTGAATGATAAAAGTAATACGGCTAAAAAAGAAAGAAGCCTCATATAGAGCAAAATGTTGTGGTAAAGGGTTTAATAATGAACAAATAAAATTTCTTAGTTAACGTCTGAAAGCAATCCAGAACATTCCTATCTTTGCCGTGCTTTGAAACACATGGAAAACATACCGAAAGTACATCAAAACGCATTTAAAATAATTAGCGAAGCGGCCCGGGAATTAGATTTTCCCGTTTATGTGGTTGGAGGCTACGTTCGTGATTATTATTTAAACCGACTGAATGAAGGAGACATTGACATCGACTTTGTTACAGTTGGATCAGGAATTAATCTCGCAAAAAAAGTAGCGCACAAAATAAAAGGTTCTACATTGGCTGTTTATAAGCAATTTAGAACCGCGCAAGTAAAGGCCGGCAATTTAGAGCTGGAATTTGTGGGCGCGCGTAAAGAAAGCTATCGCAAAAATTCGCGCAAACCCTTAGTGGAAGACGGCACGCTTCAAGACGATCAGCTCCGGCGCGATTTAACCATTAATGCATTATCCTGGTCGCTGAATGAGGAAGATTATGGCGCCTTGAATGATCCTTTTAACGGGATGGAAGACCTGGATAAAAAGCTCATTCGTACGCCTATAGATGCGCATCAAACCTTCGATGATGATCCTCTGCGCATGATGCGTGCCATTCGGTTTGCCGCTCAGCTGAACTTCAGCATTGAGGAGAAAACATTTGAAGCTATCTCGGAAATGGCAGGGAGAATCCAGATCATCTCGAAAGAGCGGATTATTGATGAGCTCAATAAAATTGTAATGAGCAATCAACCTTCCCTTGGATTTACCATGTTGTTTAAAACGGGATTACTGAATGAATTTTTCCCTGAAATGCATAACCTTCATGGCGTGAAGGAAATCAAAGGCATTCACCATAAAGATAACTTCTGGCACACCTTGCAAGTATTGGATAATGTAATGGAAATGGAGGCCGATCTTTGGCTACGCTGGTCGGCTATTATGCACGATATCGCCAAACCTCCTACCCAACGATTCTATGAAGAGATTGGCTGGACTTTTCACGGCCATGATGCTTTAGGAGCAAAGTGGACCAAACGAATATTTCGACGTTTAGGACTTCCGCTGGATGAACGCATGCGGTATGTACGTAAAATGGTTCGGTTGCACCTTCGTCCCATTGCGCTGGTTTCTGATGAGGTTTCCGACAGCGCTATTCGTCGCCTTATTTATGCGGCCGGCGATGATATCGATGATTTAATGAAATTATGCCGCGCCGATATCACTACTAAAAATGAGTACAAGCAAGAGCGCTATCAACAAAACTTTGATTATGTGGAGCGGCGCATCAAAGAAGTGGAAGAAAAAGACCGCCTTCGAAACTGGAAAAATCCGCTTTCTGGCGAGGAAATCATGAAGGCACTCAACATAGAGCCCTCTCGCAAAGTAGGTGATGTGAAAGACGCGGTAAAAGAAGCGATTTTGGACGGAGATATTCCCAACGACCACGATGCCGCTTTTGAATTTATGGTGAATCACAAAAAAGACTTTTTAAAAAATGATTGATCTGTGGATCTCTAATTCGTACGCTAAAATAAACCTTGGGCTGAACGTTCTTGAGCGGCTTGATAACGGTTATCATGCTATCGAAACCGGTTTCTGCTTTATAGAATGGAGCGATCGTTTTGAGATTAAACCTTCCGGGCAAATGAGGCTGGAAATGAGTGATGATAAAATCCCGGTTGACGATTCAAATCTCATCGCAAAGACCATTAAATTACTGCAGGAAGAAGCCGGATTAAAAGATCAATATCATATTAAAGTCACGAAAAACATACCGGCCGGCGCGGGACTTGCGGGTGGAAGCAGTAACGCTGCAACAACTCTTCGTATGGTAAACAAGATCGCAAATCTTGGGTTAAACACGGATGATTTATTACGGCTGGGGAAGCAAATAGGAGCCGATGTTCCTTTTTTCATAAAAGGTGAGCCCGGTTTTGCTACGGGCTTGGGAGATGAAATTGAACCTTTAGACATTCAACCCGACGCATGGATGGTAACGGGTTTCCCGAATATTGAAAGCAGTACTGCTGAAGCCTATCAATGGTGTGAACCGAATGCGGAGCCTGAATTTTCTCTCAAAAAGGTATTGCTGGAAGAAGACCCTGAAGAATGGCGATATTTACTGATGAATGAATTAGAAAAGGTGGTTTTTCCAAGACACCATTTGGTGGGAAATGTGAAGGATCAGATCTATGAATTTGGGGCTGAGTACGCTAGTATGAGTGGAAGCGGTTCCAGTGTTTTTGGCGTTTTTAATCAGGATTTTGTTGCTATTAATGCCTACGAGTCGTTTCATAAACTTGGGTTTCCCGCAAACCTGACTCGGCCAAAGTTCAAGCCGGATTTAGGAATTTATCGTAAAGAAGTAGAAGGCTAAAAACATTAAATCAGCGCTTGAGAACAAGATGAGAATACCAATCAGTTCACAATGCACAGCCATTATCATCGACGAAATTTAGTTTAGATAACACAAAGAATAGTTATGAGCACAAAGAAGACAAATTGGCAAAACATCCGTTCAGGATTAGACAAGGATTCCCTTCGCGAAGACATAAAGCTGCACCTCCGGCATACGCTTGCTAAAGACGAATATAGCACCACCAGTTGGGATAAATACCAGAGTGTGGCTTTAACTATTATGGACCGCCTGAATGACCGGTTGCTGAATACCCAACAGCATTTCTATAAAACCAATGCTAAGCGGGTATATTATCTTTCGATGGAATACCTAATCGGTCGCCTGCTTGATAACATGCTGGTGAACCTGAATGTACGAGATTTGGTGGCTGAGGCGCTGGGCGACTTAGATCTTTCCTACGAAGATATTCGTGATCAGGAGTGGGATGCCGGACTTGGAAATGGAGGTTTAGGTCGGCTTGCAGCCTGTTTCTTGGATTCCATGGCTACACTTGGCATTCCGGCAATAGGGCACGGTATTCGATATGATTATGGTATTTTTTATCAAAAGATTCAGGATGGATATCAGATTGAACGCCCGGATTTGTGGCTGAAATATGGAAATCCGTGGGATACTATTCGCCCGAAGGTTCAGTATCCGGTAGAGTTTTATGGTAACCAAGGCGTACAGGAATCCAGTAATGGAAATGTGTACTACGAATGGGAGAATACCCAGCGCGTAAAAGCCGTGGCTTACGACACTCCCATTCCCGGTTACGACAACGGAATTGTGAACTATTTGCGGTTATGGAAAGCGGAATCGTCGGCTTCTATCGACCTTAAGAGTTTTAATCAGGGACAGTATATAGATGCGGTTCGTGAGAATCAGCTGGAGCAGAATATATCGCGCGTGCTGTATCCCAACGACAAAGTTTTTGTAGGACAGGAATTGCGCCTGAAGCAGGAGTATTTCTTAGTTTCAGCATCAATGCAGGATATTATTCGGCGCTTCAAAAAGCAGTCGTCAGACTTTACCAAGTTTCCCGAAAAAGTATCCATTCAATGCAACGATACGCATCCAAATCTGGCTATTCCCGAATTAATGCGGTATCTGTTGGATGAAGAGCACATGGATTGGGAAAAAGCATGGGATATTACGGTGAAAACCATGGCCTACACCAATCACACTTTGCTACCTGAGGCGTTAGAAAAATGGCCGGTATCGTTGGTTAGAAACCTTCTTCCTCGTCATCTGAATATTATATATGAAATTAACCGACGCTTTTTGGATGAAGTAAGCGTGAAGCTGGGCGAGGATAAAAATCGCCAGAGTCGCATGAGCATTATAAGTGAGGATGAGCATCCGGTAGTGCACATGGCGCATCTTGGAATTGTGGGCTCTAAAAAAGTGAATGGAGTAGCAGCGTTGCATTCCCGTTTATTGAAAGAATCGATGTTCCATGATTTTGATGAGCTTTATCCCGACAAATTTACAAATAAAACAAACGGTATTACTCCACGGCGCTGGCTTAAGCAGTGTAATCGTGCGTATGCCGACTTAATCACAGAGAAGATTGGCGACCAATGGATTACGGATCTGGATGAGTTGAAAAAACTCATTAAGTATGCCGACGACAAAGCATTTCGCAAGAAATTTGTGGACATCAAAAAAGAGAATAAAAAGCAGTTGGCGGATTATATCAAAACGCATAATAACGTAGAGGTAGATCCAAACTCGATGTTTGATATCCAAATTAAACGGATACATGAGTATAAGCGCCAGCTAATGGCAGCACTCCATGTAATCACGCTTTACAACCGCTTGAAGGAAAATCCTGATCTCGATATGCCTCCAAGAACGGTGATATTTGCAGGGAAAGCAGCGCCGGGTTATACCATGGCCAAGCTGCACATCAAGCTGATAAATAGTATAGCCGACGTGGTGAATAACGATCCACAGGTAAATAAAAAGCTAAAATGCGTATTTCTCCAAAATTATAGCGTAACGCTGGCCGAAAAGATGATTCCGGCCGCGAACCTATCGGAGCAAATTTCCACCGCAGGAATGGAAGCATCAGGAACCGGAAATATGAAATTTGCACTAAATGGAGCCCTTACCATTGGAACGCTGGATGGTGCCAATGTAGAAATCCAAGAAGAGGTTGGAGAAGAAAACATTTTCATCTTTGGATTGGAAGTAGAAGATGTAGACCGGATGCGTCGTGAAGGGTATAATCCTTGGGATTATTACAATGCAAACCAAGAGTTGAAGCAGGCTCTGGATCAAATTCGTGATGGATTTTTTAGCCATGGAGACAAAGAGTTGTTTCAGCCTATCATCAATGCGTTATTGCACGAGGGAGATTACTTTTTGGTATTGGCTGATTACGAAGCGTATGTGAATAAGCAGAAAGAAGTTTCCGAGCTGTTCAAAAATAAAGAAGAGTGGAACCGAATGGCCATTTTGAATACAGCCAATATCGGTAAGTTTTCCAGCGATCGTACCATCAACGATTACAACGATGAGATTTGGAAAGCGGAGAAATCCACACTAAAAAAATAATCTCAAAATACGGGTTAAGTATTTTAAGCCGTTTGTTCATTTTTAAAAGTCGTTCATCAAAAGAGCGGCTTTTTTCATTTTCTTAAGAAACCAGCCAGACTTTACCCGGAGTGATATTAAAGCAACGAAAAGCTTCCGAAAGCGAATTTTATCGACCGAAATGATTGCGTTGTATATCAAATAATCATGCAGAATAGGAGATCTTGGGCTGATTATTTTTCAACATAAAGACGAAAAAGCTTGTTCGAAAAAGATGTGGTAAAGTGGAATCTCGTCCAAGGAGCTCAATAATAACGGGTTTGCAAAAATGATGCGGGATTTTTACTCTAATACATTACATTTGCCTTTATGATTCAAATGCCTATAAATATATTTTTTCAAGCAGATTCATTGATCAGTGCGGATTCTGTTAATATTCCCAATCCTACCAACTATTCGGGTTCAGAATTCTTTCTTTACATCTGGGATTTGCTACAGGTGAAGCTTTTTACCATTCAGAGCGCCCCCGTTACTTTTCTGAAACTAATTGTTTTCGTACTTATTTTAATCGGGTTTTCGATGCTGGCGTCGTTCACAAAACGAATGCTAAACCGCAAGATCTTGCCGCGATTTCTGAAAGACAGCGGATTGACCTACACCCTTTCCAGAATGTCGCAATACATGATAGTTGTGATCGGGATTTTTATATCCTTTCAATTTCTGGGAATAAATATGACCGGACTGGCCGTAATTTTTGGATTTCTATCGGTTGGTATTGGTTTTGGTTTACAAAACATCACATCAAACTTTATATCTGGTTTGATTGTACTTTTTGAAGGCCCCATTAGTGTTGGAGATCGGGTTACCGTCAATAACATTGAAGGGGATGTGGAGGAAATCAACATTCGCTCAACCAAGGTAAAAACGCTGGATAATATTTCCATCATTGTACCGAATTCAGAATTTGTATCTAAAGATGTGATCAATTATTCGCATGGCGATCCAAGCTATCGTTTAACTGTGGAGGTAGGCGTTTCCTATTCTTCAGATTTAGATTTGGTTTTGAAAGCGCTAAAAGAAATAGCTGAGGAGAGCGAAGATGTTCTGAAAGTTCCACAACATGAAGTACAGCTCCGAACTTTTGGGGAATCTACTTGGGAGATGAAATTGATGGCTTGGATTCCGGATGTGAAAAAAAGATATCAGGTGCTGAATAAGCTAAATCAAGCTATTGTACGAAAGTTTGCGGAATATGAAATCGAAATCCCGTTCCCTCAGCGTGATTTACACGTCCGCTCCGGCTTACATAAAGAGAGTGATAAAAGCCAAGAAAAGCACGGCTCTGAAGATTCGGATACGGCGGAGTAAA
>JBDNFJ010000138.1:0-2351 GCA_041689895.1 Gracilimonas sp.
ACGCTTTCTACTATCCCGGTTAACTTGCCTTCAGAAAGGGTAAGTAAAGCTGAAAAGGATTCTCTGAAAAAAGCTTACGATGACTCCGACCAATGGAAAACCGTTGAGCCGTTACTACCAAAAATTAAAAGTGCTGCGGATAAAATGATCTATCAAAATGGACAGTTTTGGCTGAAGTCGAATCTTCGGGGAGCGTACCAGAAGTGGTTTGTGCTGAATAAAAAAGGAGAGATTCTGTGTATGGTAAATTTACCCAAAGAAGGCAGGTTAATGCATGTTTCGGAGCGAAATATTGGATTGAGTTTAGATAATTCCAATTTTGCTCTCTACGAAAACCCTGTCCCAGAGCTACTGAGATAGCTGCATTTACTTCTTCGCCTGCTGTTCTTTTTCTTTAAGAATATAGCTCGCGTAAAGGAATTCAAGAGCGGCGGCCTCATAATCTTTCCAGTTTTTGATGAGCTTCTGAAAATGTTTTTCTGTGATGGTGTCGGGATTTTTACCATAGCTGTGAATAATCCAACGGCGAAGGCCGGTTTCTGTACCACTTTTTTTGTTGGATGGAAAAACAGCATCGGTTCTTCCTCGCATCATCATTAGATCTTGACCGGAGGTAGGCCCGATTCCTTTGATATTGGTGATTTCATCATAAAAAATTTGAGGGTCACATTTCATCAAATGCTCCATATCTACCGTACCGGCTACAATATCGTTTGCGAGTCCAACTAAATACTGTCCTTTACGAAGAGTAGGCCCCAGCTTTCGGATGTTGGCTGGGTCTGCTCTCATTAGCTGATGTGGGCGGGGCCAAGCGGGTAGTGGCTTTTTCCCAAACATGAGCGCGGTGCCATAAGCTTCCCGCATCTTAAACATCATCTTCTTAGCAGTGGGCTTATGATTCATCTGCATTTGTACGATGCGATACAAAATATCTTCAAATAAATTAGCACGCGTCATTCGCTTCAATCCATAAAGCTCATTAAGCATGTTGCTTAGCACAGGATCCTTTTGGGCGTTTTCATACAAAGGACGCAGGTCCATATTGATGCCGAAGATTTTGGTCAGGCTTTCATTTGCCTGCTTAATTTGTTCTTTAGTAAGAGATTCTTCCGATTCAATATGAAACTCTGGGTTTTCAGGATCACCATTAAAAAAGACGGTTACAATAATATCAGTTTCACCAACGGGAATAGGACGTGTGAAACCTTCCTCATAGATTTTTTCAGGATCGTGCTCGTGATCGAAGTAGGATTCGATATCAAGGCAGAGAAACCAGTCGTGGGGAGGAATTGAGGATAGAGTCCAGGAGCTCATATAAGGAATGAGATTAAAAGAAGGTGATAATTAAAACCATGAGCTATCAATAATCAACGATTTTTGAATATCGTTTCATACAAAGTTGAAAGAGAAAGAAAAGTACCGGCTTGTTGAGAGTTTCTAATAAAAAAAAAGCTTCCGGGAAAATCCCAAAAGCCTGGGAATTATTTTGCCAGTTCTACTTTTTCGGAGGAGCTAAAAGGGTTCCAGCTAATTTCTTTGGTCCGTTCCAGCAGCCAGTCGGCGGCTACATAAACTACCGGTATAAATACAAGTGTAACCATGGTAGAGGCGGTAAGCCCCCCAATTACAACCCGGGCCAAAGAAGCCTGAATTTCAGCTCCGGCGCCCAGTCCAAATGAAAGTGGCAGTAAACCTAACACCGTGGTGAGGGAAGTCATAAGGATAGGGCGTAAGCGTAAACGACCTGCTTCAATAACGGCTTTATGAACTTCCATCCCTTTTTCGCGACGCAGAAGGTTGATGTAATCCACTAATACGATGGCGTTATTAACCACAATACCAACCAGCATAATCATCCCCATTAGGCTTTGAATATTGAGGGTAGTTCCCGTTAGTAGGAGTGCAGGAATCACCCCAATCATAGCTAAAGGAACGGAAAACATCACAATGACTGGGTCTAAAAAACGCTCGAATTGACCAGCCATTACCATGTAAATGAGAATGAGAGCCATCATAATTGAGGTGGCGAAGTCGGCGGCTGCTTTTTGCTGTTCTTCGTACTCTCCGCCATACACAATGCTGAAGCCGGAGGGGAGAGGGAAATCGGAAAGCTTTTGTTGTATTGCTTCCACTGCATCACCCAAGGCCACCCCATTTTCAAGGTTAGCGGTGATGGTGGTTACTCGCTGCCCATTTACGCGGTTGATACCTTGTGGCCCTCGCCCACTTTCCTTTTTGATAACGGCTGAAACCGGCAGCACACCACCATCAGGGGTTCGAATTGAAATGTTGTCAATATCGAGTGTACCAAGTCGGTCTTCGGGGCGTAAGCGTACGGTGATGGGATATTC
>JBDNFJ010000139.1:0-2312 GCA_041689895.1 Gracilimonas sp.
GCTATACTTTTGAATCTAAATAAATTATATGATATCATTTTATATAAGTTTGTCATCTATTGTATCCATTTAACTTGTAAATAGTAAGCTTTTATATTGTTCTCCGAATACTTTTGGCCTGTTAACCTATTGCTGCTCAGCATCTTATATAATTCATGGATTCCAGTTTCTATAAACTTGGCTTCGGAAGTTTACTTTTAGCCAGTTTGATTGCCTTATTTAACACAAATATTTCGATAAGTGCAATCTATACATCTTTTTTTATATCGTGTTGCTTTCGGGAACCGATTGGTTTGAATAATTTCACCAATTGCTTTTGCACATTCTTTCACTTCTCGCTTCTGTTCTTCCCCTATTTCAATTGTAATTAGCTTGTTGCTGCTTCGTGTATATACCAAATATCCTCGGTTTACTTTTTTATCGAAATTATCTTCAATCAAACAGGCATAGCAGGCCAATTGCGTTTTATAGGTGCTGTACACTTTTTCTTTGTACTGGGCGAATTTGTAATCTAATGGAGCCATCGTGCCATCTTCCAGGGTTAATACTTCGTCCACTTTTCCCCGCATTAGTTCATTCGTTAAATATTGCTCCTGCAGCTTATCCGTTACCCCAATACTTTTTCGCAGATACTCTTTATTGATCTCCATTTTCCTTTCATGAAGATTACGTCCTCGCATAGCTTTATATGATTTTTCTTCATATTGCGGAATCCCCAGTACCTTTTCAAAGTAGATAAACCGGGGGCAGTATAAATATTGAATAATTTCAGAAGGAGTAACGCTGATTATTTTCATAGCAATATCTATATTTGATTAAATGAAGGAGTTCACAAGAACATGGCCTTCACCTCGTCCGTGATCATCTTTTTATCAAAAGCCTGCCCCAACAAAGCACATGTTTGCAACTCATCTTTGCTCATAGGAAAAATATATACCGAATCATGCTCTTCATTCATCAGCTCTTCTATCTGAAGCTGAAGTGCATCTTTTTCGTTAGCTTCAACACTGCCTAAAAACACTGAATATTGTACGCGGAATAAACCTGATCTTTCACAAGCTTTTGAAATCTTGGTGCGTGCATTATCATTCCTAATATCATATAATACCCAGCAAATCATATCGTATTACTCTTTTTTGGTGTTTTGATCTAAAGAAATCAATTCGTTAGCAAAAGTGTGCGCATCTTGTTGAATGGCATTCATTCGAGTTTGATTACGTCCCCGATAACGGATTTTGTCCACATCAAACCGCTGAATGAAGTGTTGTACAATCAATTTTTTACCTTCTTTCGTTAACCCAATTCCATTGGTTATTTCATGATAATGATCTTGATTTACTTTCTTCCCTGAGAAAAGCCGGTAAATAGTCAGGTCAACAAACGAACGGTAGGGCTCAATAAAATCAAATACAAAACTGGTTTGGTTGTAATCGTCGCGATGTAAAAAGCCCACATACGGATCAAGACCAGCAATCATCACACATTTTTCGATGCGGGAATAAAGAATACCGTATCCATAATTTAGAAAAGCATTAAATGGATCTTCAGCCGGGCGGTAACTCCGCCCTTTGAACTGATGCTCGGAGGTTAACAATGAGGATAATAATTGAAAATACACTCTTCCGGCTGAGCCTTCATAACCACGAAGTGTATCTGCTATGTCTAATATAATTTCACCCTCAAGTGCTTTTATCTTTTCTTTTTGAGATTCCAGTTTATCCAATGCTGCGTCTATCACATCCGTTTTAGCCTTTCTATGCTTTTTGAGCTCTTTGATAAGGTCCATTTGGTTTTCAATTTTGTCCCCAATCCACTGCTTTATCCAGTACACCGCCTCCTCATTTAAACTGGCTTGCAACTGTCGTTTCCTGATCTTGGTAGTGCTCCCCAATTTGCTATGCCACACTCGGCCAATGGGCGCTCCATCTCCATCTGCAAACACAATGTCAATATTGTGGGAAAGTGCCGTTTTTACTGCTTCGTATGTGAGCGATGTGCCTCTATCTAACACAATACCGGATACTTTTTTGGGGGGAATCTTCTTTTTAATCTCTTTCCCATCTTCGGTGTATTTCACCTCAAACATTCCATCTCTAATGTGTAAAAAAGCTCCGAATGTAGTGATGTATAAATGCATGCTATATCTCTATTTAATAAAGCATTCCAAATATCCAAAGTGGAATACTGTTCTGAAAAGCATATTCTATGTCATCTTTAGCTAAATAAGCATCTTGGACACCCATAATCTGCTTTTCGGTTTTATTTTTGCCCCCTACTTCTACGGTAATCTTATCATCAATTAAAAAGTCTCC
>JBDNFJ010000140.1:0-7698 GCA_041689895.1 Gracilimonas sp.
AGAAGTATCTCAAATAAGGTTCCTCCTAAAATGTATATAAACCGGGATCCAAAAAGGCTAAAAAACGTGTGTCCGGCCTCATGTACAATCAGTAAAAAATTATCCATTAAAAAGAAAAAAGGGGATAGGTAAAAGGGATAGTTATAAAGCCAGGCAAACGAAATCTTCCATTTCAAAGCCATCCAAAATTGCTCCGCCATAACCCAGCAGAAAGGAATACACAAAACCGAGAACCCCCATTTTTTGATATGGGGCAATGATTTGTTGAGAAGAGATTCAAAATCAATAGCCATGTGCAGGAATCATGTTGGGTATCATCAGGGAGAAGTAGATATCATAATATACAATTTCAAGAAAGATAAATAGAGTTGAGCAAGTCGCCTTGCAGGCTTAAAATGCCGAACTGGGAAGGATTAAATTTAAGGCTGGAGAATGGTCATAGGAAATTCGGCTTGGAACTGATTCGCATTCCATTACAAATCCTGAAATCGTTTCACCCCTTTAATAAAATGCTGCCAAATCAGGTTGGTGTTCAGCATAGTATCCGGATCTTCATCGTTTATCCGCTTAGCTTGTAAAATCTTCCGCTTTGCATTTATTCGGCTGAAGGAACGCATAAATTCGATATGAGCTTTTGCTATGGCCCACCATTCTTTTGGGTTTCCCGAAAGCAAGGCTTTATAGGCGGCTATTACGTCGAGTATTAATCGCAGCAAGAATCGACTTTTTAAACTTGTAGAAGAATAGTTCTTCCAAAGCATGAACAAGCTATTTCTGAAATTATAAAAAACCTTGCGAGGCGAACCCATAGGCAGAGAGCCTCCGCCTAAATGATACACTACACTTTCTGGTGCATAAGCAATTTGATAACCCTGATTCTGTAGCCGCCAGCAGAGATCTATTTCTTCCATGTGAAACTCAAAATCCTCATCGAAGCCACCCATTTCCAGAAATAGCTTTTTGCGAATAGCTAAAGCCGCACCCGATGCCCAAAAGAGGGTGCGAGCATCATCATATTGATTCTCATCTTTCTCAACCTCATCAAAAATCCGTCCCCGACAGAAAGCGTAACCAAATTTATCGATGAACCCACCCGCAGCTCCTGCATATTCAAAATGATTGGGCTTTTTAACGGAGCGCATTTTGGGTTGAGTGGCGGCGATATTTTCACTGCTAAAGGCTTTATTAAGACCATGAAGCCAGCTTTTATCTACCTCTACATCATTATTCAGGAACAACAATATCTCATTATTTGCAAAAGGAACGGCTCTGTTATTTCCACCGCAATAGCCGTAGTTTGCATCAAAGGAAGCAATTTTAACATCTGGAAAAGTATCTTGAACCCATTCCTTCGATCCATCAATTGAAGCATTATCCGCAATGATAATCTCAAATTCCGGATAGTCTGTTTCAGCAACGGAGGGCAGATACTTCTTTAAATGCTCAAGGGCATTCCATGTTACAATAATGATGCTAAAGCTCTTCAATGAAGGAATAAAATTTTGCTTATGTTTTATAAAATGATTGGAAGAATTCTGCAAAAAGTGGTTTCTTATACCGCTCTATCACAGAACTAAGATGATACAAAAAGTATGATCAAAATAGGGCTAATTTCAGACACACATAATTACCTCGATCCTCAGGTTTTTGAATATTTTGAGGAATGCGATGAAATTTGGCATGCGGGCGATTTTGGAACCATTGCCATTGCTGACGAGCTAAAAAAAATAGCGCCTTTAGTTGGGGTCTATGGTAATATTGATGGGCAGGATATTCGTAAGGAATATCCGTTGCACCAGCGTTTTGAGCGGGAAGGTTTGAAAATATGGATGACCCACATTGGGGGAATTCCCGGCAGATATTGTTTGCCTATAAGAGATGAGTTAGAGAGCAATCCCCCAGAGTTATTTGTATGCGGACATTCTCACATCCTGCGTATTTCAAGAGATCAGGATCTTAACAAAATGCTCTACATGAATCCCGGTGCCGCCGGCAAGCAAGGCTTCCAAACACAACGCACCGTTATACGCTTTCAGATTATTGAAGGAAAGTTGCATAACGTTGAAGTTATAAATCTGGATGCCGAAAAAGAGGTGGGGCAAGAGGCGTAGGAAGCTACTTATCCTCGTATCTCCCGATCAGCTCAACAGCATTAAAGGCAGACTGAATCACCAAGGGAATTCCTCCTCCGGGATGGGTTGAGCCGCCAACAAAATATAGCTTTTCAATCTCTCTGGATTTATTTCGAGGCCTTAAAAAAGCAGAAAACATACTATTAGATGAGGTTCCATAAATGCTTCCTTTGTTGGAGTTATAATTCTCCTGAAACTCAACAGGTGTAATACTCTTTCGGTATTTAATATGGCTTGAAAGATCTTTTAATCCTCTTTTTTCCAGTTCACCAATTACTTTATCTCCATAAAATTGCTTGGATACTTTCCAATCATATTTCTCACTCAGGTAGGGCGCATTAACCAAAATAAACAGGTTTGAGCCATTTTCCGGAGCATGATTCGGATCGGAGTAGGAGGTATTGGCGATGTAAATAGTAGGATCGTCCGGCATAAATTTTTCCTCAAATATCTGCTTGAACTCACGCTCATAATCGTCCGAAAAGAAAATATTGTGATGTGCGAGTTGCTCATATTTCGCGTCAATGCCGAGCAAAAGTACAAACCCGGAACAAGAAGGTTCGATGTTGGCCGCCTTTTTCTTTTTTCTTGGGGTGATGGCAGCGTCGGGTAACAAGCTGACCGTGGTTTCGGTAGCATCACTGTTTGAGATTATAAGATCTGCTTTGAACTTCTTTCCATTTGATAATTGGATTCCTTCTGCGGCTTTATGGTTAATCAATATGCGCTCAATCTCTGCATTGAAATTAAAGGAAACACCCAATTCTTCAGCCAATTTTAGTAAGGCCTCCGCCACTTTATACAAACCTCCCTTCACGTAAAAACCTTCTTGATTAATCTCCACATGCGGAATTACATTGAGCGTAGCAGGAGCGATATATGGAGAGGAGCCATTATATGTGGTAAAGCGTTTAAAAAACTGCCGAAGGTAGGTCGATTTGAATCGGCTGTTTACTCTTTCACTGACCGTGGTAAAAGCATCAATTCCAAAGAAACTTAAGTGGTCAAGTTCTTTCAAATCCTTAAACCCAAACAGAGGATTGAAGATAAAAGCTTGTGCGGTTTTGTTATAAAGTGAAGCCGAATATTCTAAAAACTCCAGATAAGCCGTTTCATCTTCCGGAGCAAAAGTTCGTATTTGTTCAAGTGTAGCCACTTGATTATTGAAATTTGAGAATTGCGTGCCATCGGCATAAAAGTATTTGGAAATCGGGTTAAGTGGAACCAGCTCGATATAATCAGAAAGAGAGGCTCCGCATTCTTCAAATAGTTTTTCTAACACAAAAGGCATTGTTAAAAGGCTGGGACCGGTATCAAAGCGAAAACCCGCTGCAATAATCTGATTCATCTTTCCACCAACGTTATCATTCTTTTCGAAAACGGTAACTCGATGTCCTTTTGCCGCTAAAAGACAAGCGGAGGATAGTCCTCCAATACCTGCTCCAATAATGGAAATGTTCATACCAGCTTACGATTGTGCATTATTGATTTCAACCCAGTACCGATCCGGGTCCTGAATGTAAACCTGCAAAACTCCATCGGTACGAGTGGTATATAAGCCGGGATTCCCTTTTGAATCGTGGGAAATAATATGATTC
This sequence comes from Gracilimonas sp., assembly GCA_041689895.1. Classification (GTDB taxonomy): domain Bacteria; phylum Bacteroidota; class Rhodothermia; order Balneolales; family Balneolaceae; genus Gracilimonas. Next base: position 3,731 of record JBDNFJ010000140.1, read on the forward strand.
TTTTTTAGGTGATCGAGGAAGGCCTTAAAATCTGGTATCCTAATGGCCAAGTGGATGCCCACATTGGTTGCGATATCTTTTGTTTCTCCTGCCACCAGATGAAGTTCTCCGTATTGAAGCGAAAACCAGCGAATGTGCGGCTTTTCTGTGCGATTTGTGATGGCCTGTAACCCAAGTACTTGCTGATAGAAAGAAGCACTTTTACTTAAATCTGATACTTTTATGGTGTAATGATCAAATACGGGCGTTTGCATAAATGAATTTTCTTTTGATAGGTTCTCAAATCCCTATTTTAGTTTCAATATGTTTAAGTGAATCTCTGATATCTTTCAAAATGTCTATGGAAGATTCTACTTCTGAACCTGATTCTATTCTCGACTCCGGCCCTGAATGTTGGTTATCCGTTACTTTATCACGCTGATCAAACACCAGGTTTCTGAATTCTGAGGCGTCAACTATGCCAATTAAAGATAAGTCAGCGGCTCCCTGACCGGTATTTCCTGCTGTTTCAATGCGAAGAATACTCACACCAAAGTATTTCAGCAGTGGGCCTTCTTTAAAAGTGAGGTCCTGAATCTTGTCTAAAGGAATGGTACGTTCGGTTTGAAAAATATAGCCTTTCTTGAAGCGGAGCGAGCGGGTAGTTAGTTCACATTCTAATCGTTTGAAATATTTCTTCAAATAAATGTAGGCGACAACTGCATAAAACGGAATAATTGGAATCAGGACCACGGTAGCTAAACAGATCAAGATTCCATACCAAAGAAGGTAGGGTTTTATTTTAGGGTTGAATTCTGCTTTCTGTAAAATGGTAGCTTTTCGGCTCATAATGGAATGCTTTTGTGAAATGAAAAAGGCGCCGTGAACGGCGCCTAATAATCTACATTGTGGAAGACACTTCCAACCTGCAAAACCAATTATTCCTTACTGGCTGCCATTTCACCTTTGGGGATAAACTTTAAAGCGGCAGAATTCATACAGTATCGAAGCCCGGTAGGCTGGGGCCCATCTTTAAAAACATGGCCTATGTGGCTTCCACAATTAGAACAAACAATTTCTGTACGATCCATGAAAAAGCCGTTGTCTGCAACCTCGTCAACCAAAGAGTCGGCTGCCGGTTTCCAGAAACTTGGCCAGCCGGTGCCACTATCGTATTTATTTTCTGAGCTATATAATACTTGGCCACAAGCGCCACAAACATAAATTCCCTCACGCTTATTCCCGTCATATTCATTGATGAAAGGAATTTCCGTTCCGCCCTTTCTAAGTATCCTATATTCCTTGGAAGTTAGAATCTGTTTCCATTCGTTATCTGTTTTCTGAAAAGGATAATTGTTTGGAGTAGTATCTTGTTTTGCAAAGGTAAGGGAGGCTTCGTGAATATGCTGGCTAACCGGCACAGGTTCTTTTTTCTGGGAAGTAAAAATTAGTACACCTAAAACGGCAAGTGTTCCAAATAGGAGGGCGTATTTCATAATTCTTGAATGTTTGGTTGTGAACGTATTCATGTTACTTAACCATACGAATTCACCATTAGTTTGGATTGCGCTAATATCACTAAAAATAAAAGGAGCTCATTTCAAGCACCTCAAATAGCTACCAGTTAATATCCCAGTCTTTAAACTCATCCTTAAAGCGGGGAAGAGTCTTTTGTTTGAACAATCGAATGCCGGCCGTAAATCCAACCCAGAATCGATATTTTCTACCTTTTCGTTCGGGTGACCATAAACTGTACCAAGTATAATCATTTCCGGTGGCTACGCGTGTTATTTGCGCGTTTAAGGAAGGTCCTGCATAAAAGGAAACACCACTATTAAATCGCTTTCCCAGTAAAAATTTATAGGAATAAATAAGGTTGAGCTTCTTGGACCATTTTTCTTCAAACTGATGCGTTACCGCAAATTCCTGATTTATGTACATCGTCTCATTAGACCATTTTTCAAATGAATCCTGAATGTTTTTTTCTACGCCTACCGCCAATCCAATTCTATACACATTCCGATTGAGCAAGGTATTATATCCAAATATAGCCGTGTTATACACGCGATAGGTTCCCAAGGTGAGACCTACATCCGTAAAACCTCCATCCGAAAATCGTACATCTATATTTTTTCGGCCGTTTCCGTATAAACTGATGAAGCCAATGGGAACTCCTTCAAAATCCTCCGCAATGTTAATTAACCCGATTTGAACGCCTGATGCTTTTTTTGAGGCATTTAAAATAGAAGCAATTTGAATGCCTGATAAATTATCTCCAATATTTGCAACCCCGGAAACAGCAATACCATCCAAGTCATTTGCATAATTCAAGAAACCGGAAGCAAATAAACCACTGGCATTTCCTAAAGCAATATTCACGCCACCGGTAGCCATTAATCCTGAAATATCACCAAACGCAATATTAGCCGCTCCTGCCGCCTGCAACCCGGAAATATCTGAGCCTGCAAAATTTAATATCCCTGCTGCTTGTAAGCCTTTTACATCATTTTTGGCAATGTTGGCTATACCGGCCGCTTGTAATCCCGAAATATTACCAAAAGCAGCATTTACAATGCCTGAGCTTTGTAGTCCTTCCAAGTCCTCTCTGGCAATATTACCAATCCCCGCAACCTGTAATCCGCTGGCATCATTAGTGGCAAAATTAAATATACCGGCTACTTGAATACCTTCCAGGTCTTCACCTGCAATATTGGCTATACCGGCTGCCTGAATGCCCGACATATCTTGTTGAGCGTAATTTGCGATTCCGGCTGCACTTACCCCGCCCATTTCGCCACCGGTAATATTTGCCAATCCTGCAAATTGAAAGCCGTAGGAATAATATTTGTTGATGTTAAGAAGTCCGCCAATCTCCCCGCCCTCTAATCCACCGTTATATCCGGCAATTAAGTTAATAGAGTAGCGAGCGGTATAATTGGGAGCTTGTGTACCATTTGTGCTGATGGGAGGAACCAGGCTAACGCGCCATTTGCGATATTCAAGCTCAGGGCTCGAATCCTGCGCCTGTAGTTTGGATGTTAGTAATAAAGCTATCCCAAAAATAGGGAGAAGAAATAGAATTCGGAATTTCATAAAAGGCTTCGATTATTTATCAATTCGAATCGCTCTACGAATAAACAGACTAAAAGTTAATCCATTTTTAAAGGCTTTTGGGAAAAGTTAGATTACGGCAGGATTTAAATGCTGAAACTCTTCATCCAAGGCTTCATTCCAGAGCTTTACTTCATCTACTTCTTGTAACAGCGTTTTAAAATCCCCTTCAATGGTAATGGATTCAATTTTATCACCCTGGGCAATTGAATGTACAATTTCTTGGTCTTCTGGGGATTGAACTTCACCAAAAACGGCATGCCTGCCATCTAACCACGGGGTTGGAATATGTGTTATAAAAAACTGGCTGCCATTTGTATTCGGGCCCGCATTGGCCATGGATAGCTTACCTGGTGCATCGTGTATAAGCTCTTTGGCAATCTCATCTTCAAAACGATAACCGGGTCCACCTCGTCCATCTCCATTTGGGCAACCTCCCTGAACCATAAAATTGTCGATCACACGATGAAATGCGAGCCCATCGTAGAAACCCCGGGAGGCGAGATTGGTAAAATTAGCTACCGTTTTGGGTGCAAGCTCCTCAAAAAGGGTAAAGTTAATAGTGCCTTTATTGGTGACTATACTGGCTTTTAAACTCATAGTTGTTATTCAATTGAAAGTGATAAAAATAAGAAGTTAGAATCTAATCCCGGGTTTTCGTTACCCGTTTCTGCATTAGAAATATGATGAAACTTATATCCTAAAGATAACCCAAATCCTCGGGTTATAGGAATATTTCCTCCAATTGTAATATCAAAAGTAAAATTTAATCTTCTGGATTGATTGGTGGGGAAATAATCATTCATGTAGATGATACCACCCGTTGTTTGCATGAAAGGAGTGAAGCTCCTGAATCGTCCTTCGGTGAGTAAAAATCC
>JBDNFJ010000141.1:0-10734 GCA_041689895.1 Gracilimonas sp.
CTCAGCAATTTCCAGAATTTCATATCTACTTCGCTTAAATCCAGTTTGGCGTCAATAGATAGCTCGGGTTCAAAAGAATTATCCGAAAGATCTCTAAATGCAAGCTCGTTCATCCGGCGGCGGAATTCACTCAGGTTTTCTTCACTTAGCGTAAGCCCTGCCGCAAACTCATGACCGCCAAATTGATCCAGCAAATCCCCACATTTTTTGATGGCATTATAAATATTAAATCCTTTGATGCTTCGCGCCGACCCTTTCACTTTCCCATCCACATTACTGAGCATGATAGCCGGCCGATGGTAGAGATCTACCAAACGTGAAGCCACAATCCCAATCACCCCAAGATGCCAGTCTTTGGCGTACAGCACAATGGTGGAAGTTGCTTCCATATCAACACTTTTATCGATTTGATCCAAGGCTTCTTTCATGGTTTTGGAATCGGTATCGCGGCGGCGCAGGTTGATGGATTCTAACTCATATGCATGTGCTTTAGCCTCGGGTAGCGTTTCAGAAATCATCAATTTAACTGCGGTGCTGGCATCGCCCATTCTGCCTGCTGCATTAATTCTTGGGCCAATGGAAAACACAATTTTAGAAGTATTTACATCTTCCTGCGATACATTAATCAAATCCAGCAGTGCTTTAATGCCAACCCGTGGACTTTGTTGTATCATGTGAAGCCCGGCTTTCATAAGCACTCGATTTTCGTCGATGATGGGTACAATATCTGAGGCAATGGAAATAGCTACCAAATCCAGATATTGATAAGAAATACTTTGAGGAAGTCCCAGTTTCTGGATGGCGCCTTGTATTAGCTTGAAGCCTACGCCCGCGCCCGAAAGTCCATCAAAAGGGTAAGAGCAATCCGGACGTTTAGGATCAAGTACGGCAATGGCTTCAGGAATTTCATCTCCTACTGTATGGTGATCGCATATAATAAGATCGATGCCTTTGCCTTTGGCAACTTTGGCTTCTTCAATAGCGGTGATGCCACAATCTACCGACACAATGAGCGTAGCATTTATGTCTTTGGCATACTGAATGCCGTCCGGATTAATGCCGTATCCCTCTTTGAAGCGGTGAGGGATATAGTAATCGGCATCAACGCCAAATTCTTTCAAAAAAGTATATACACACGAAGTTGCGGTCGTTCCATCTACGTCGTAATCGCCGTAAACGAGTACTTTTTCACTTTTACGGATAGCCAGCGCCAATCGCTCGGCGCCGACATCCATGTCCTTCATTAAAAAAGGATCGTGGAGGTTGTCTATCTTTGGTCGGAAAAAGTATTCTGCATCATCGTATGTTTTTATGCCGCGTATAGCCAGTAATCGGGCTATTTTGTCCGGGATTCCGAGCCTGTTCCCTAATTTGGAAACAAGCTCTTCCTCTTCCGGCTGCGCGTACACCCAGCGGAATGACATGATTAATTTGCTCTTTATTTTTATTCATAGAGGCTGATCGGCGGTCAGGCCGGCACACCAACGCACATGCGTTTTTATTACAATTTTCAAAAGCTTTGAAACACCACAGATTTTTAATTTCTGAATAGGCAGAAATAATTCGAAACAACAATTCCGCAAAGCTTTTTTATAAAATACTATTTAACAGGTGAAAATCAGCATGTTTGTTTGCTAAATATTTAGGCTCTCATGCACGGCTTCATTTTGCACAAAGCACTTAAAAATAATTACAAGTATTAATGCATTAGGGCTCCGGACGGGTTGAGAAGCAATCAATAAATGCCGACCTTTGGAAGCGGTTCCAAGAATCGCACTCTTCACGAAAATATCTATATTTGGTTATGAACGAAACACGTAAAAAAGAATCAAAAAAATTGACTAAAGAGCCTTCAGATTTTCCCCTTTTCAACGAATTAGCTAATAATGAACATGAGCAAATTGTGCTATGTTCTGATCCTAAAGTGGGTTTAAAAGCTATCATTGCCATCCACAATACTACGTTGGGACCGGCCCTTGGCGGAACGCGTATGTGGAATTACGAATCGGAGGAAGCGGCCCTTAAAGATGTACTTCGCCTTTCTCGCGGCATGACGTACAAGGCGGCAATTTCCGGGTTGAATTTAGGAGGCGGAAAAGCCGTGATTATCGGCGACCCTCATACCGAAAAAACAGAAGCTTTATTCCGCTCCTTTGGCCGATTTGTGGACGGGCTTGGCGGGCGATATATCACCGCAGAAGATGTTGGGATGACGGAGCGCGAAATGGAATGGATTTATTCCGAAACGAAGTATGTAACCGGTATTCCAAAAGCATTGGGGGGAAGCGGAAACCCATCTCCTGTAACGGCCTACGGCGTTTTCATGGGGATGAAAGCTTGTGCTCATAAAGCGTATGGTAGCGACTCGTTGGAAGGAAAGAAAATTGCTTTACAAGGCGCTGGAAACGTTGCTACCAACTTTGCGCGACATGCTGCTAAAGAAGGCGCTAAACTCTACATTTGCGATATTTACGAAGACAAAGCCAAAGCACTGGCGGAAGAAGTAGGAGGCGAGCTTGTTGCTCCGGATGCCATTTACGGACTGGACGTTGATATCTTCACTCCCTGTGCATTGGGTGGCGTAATCAATGATGATACGATAGATCAGTTTAAGTGTGATATTATTGCAGGGTCGGCTAATAACGTGCTGGATGACGAAACCCGTCACGGGCAAATGCTGCTCGATAAAGGCATCATCTACGCTCCCGATTATGTAATTAATGCCGGCGGACTCATCAATATTGCCAGCGAACTGGAAGGCTACAACGAAGAACGGGCGCTCCAAAATGCCGGAAATATTTACAACACCATCACCGATATTTTAACCTATTCCGAAGAACATGGCATTCCGGGATATGTGGCTTCCAATGATTTGGCTGAAAAGCGAATTCAGACGGTTGGTAACATCAAAAACACCTACTCTTCTAAAGCCAGCGTTTCAGGTAGATTGGGAGAAATTTACAAACGATTTATTGACTAATTTACTGAGCCTTTTTCTACCTCATAATAGTGTGTTTCGATATGCTATTATGGTTTTTACTTTCTATAACCCAAGGTTTCTAAAATTAGCTACCTTGATGAGTCTATTTTCAATCCAATTTCTTATACGTGATTATAAAACAGTCTCAATTTTCTGACCATCAAATTGATAAGCTTGTAAAAGGCAGCGTGGTGCCACGGCCAATTGCCTGGGTGTCTTCAGTGGGAAAAAGTGGAATCCCAAATCTGGCGCCGTACAGCTATTTTAATGTGATTTCAACTAAACCCGTGATGTTTATCATTTCGATTGGGGCGGGTGCCAACGTAGGCAAAGAAGGCGATAAAGACACGCTGGCCAACATCAAAGAAACCGGCGATTTTGTAATTAATTTGGTATCTGCTTCACTGGTTCAGCACATGCATACGAGCGGCTCCGTATTTCCAAAAGACGTCAGTGAGTTTGAAAAGACCGGGTTAACGCCGGAAAAAAGTCAGTTAGTGACGGCGCCTAAAGTGCAGGAAGCACTTATCAGTATGGAGTGTAAACTCGATCGGGTTTTAGAAATTGGCAACTTCAATCAGGTGATGGGCGAGCTGGTTTGTTATCACATTGATGACGAAGTGTATATGGAAAATGATAAAGTGAACTACGAAACCTACCAACCTATTGGCCGAATGGCAGCTAATTACACGCACATCCGGGATATGTTTTTGCCGGAAGTGCTCAAGCCGTAAAACACATTCCCCCCTGTTATGGAATGAGAGAAACATACACGTCCACCGTCATATCTTGGATGGTCTCCTCCCCTTCATCAACCCGACCTCTAAGTTTTCTAACCACCACCTTTACGTTCATTCGATCGCTTTTCTGTTCGAGTGTCATCATCTCAACCGGTGTCCAGTTATGATTCCATTTCCCCTTTTCTTCTACTAATTTATGCATCCATTCATCCAACAAAACCGTTAGCTTTTGGTCTGCTTTAGTTTTCTTTATTTGGATAGATTGGCTTTCAGCTTCATAGTCAATCATAAAATGATTTCCCGCAACCTCCACTTCTTTTGAGATGCTTTCATCATAAATCTCAAAGCGTCCCAAGTAGAAATCAAAACCGCTAATTGAGATACCGGCATCCGGGGAAATGGTGAATATGAACATTCCTCTATCTTCTTCTTGCTCCGGATTCTTCTGCCATTCGTTTACGTATTCAATCCCTATGAGATCTGTTATTTTAGAAGCCTTTGCGGGGTAGGCATACGAACGGTTTTTCACCTCAAGCACCGTATCCAGATTTTGTTGAAAATACGGCTGCAACACGCTGGCACCCTTGAGATCGAGGAGATAATTTACGGACGAGCTGATTTGTTTTCGGACATCAAAGGGAAGCTCTTTATCTGTTTTAATCACTTTTCCGTTTTCATTCAGCAGGTTGTGGTTCTGAAACTGAATTTCCAAACGGTGAAGTTGACTTCGTTTGGCCGTCTCGAAAGCACCCTGCGGACCAAAAGAAATCAGCAGGGTTATCGCACATAACGAAATTGGAATCACCTTGATGTTCTTCACTTTCCCAAAAATGAAGAATGCTACAATACCCGCCAGCCAAACGGCTAATGCAGCCACAAAATAGCGGTTTACGGTAACGCCATATTCCGAGATCCTCACCCAAATAGAAAGCATCAATAAAATAATTAAGGGAATGAGAGCGAGATAATATCCTTTAGAGAAAAAATAAATCCACCGGTTTTTGGCTTTATCCCGAATAGGATGTAAGAGCAGCAAAGCAAGAATTCCGGCAATGGAAAAACTCAAAACAAGATTGGCTACCCAGCCATTGGGCCATTCCCATTCCATCAGAATTTTGCCCATATATAAGTATAGAATCGAGATGTAAATGGTAATCAGCGGAATTAAAACGTACTGCACAAATACTTTAAGTCCACCCGGATAAGCTCGCTCTTTCGCAGAAATTTGATGTGGTTTCGGAACTCCTGAAAGAAAAAACAAGGTGTTAAAGATGGAGGCTAATAAAATCCAAAGCTGTAGATATCGCTTGTCGCTAATATCAAAACCCAGCAGGTTATCCAGCGAAAGCATGGCTATGGAAAGGCCGGCAAACAACACCCCGGAATAGAGCACAGCGGTTAATATGTGCAGAAACAGCGTTTTATTGTACGCCCAGAAATCAGCTATATTTTGTCCCTGCAAAAATGGTGCAAAAGAGACTAATAAATGAGCCGCAAAGAAAAACAGTACGTACCGAAAAAAAGGCTCCGTCTCATCCGGATTAAAGCCCATGGGTAGCAGCAAAAAGTAGAGTACCAAAAGTATAAACACCGCACCTCGTACCAGCCATATTTTTTGAGATTTCCAATTATTACTCTCCGCATACGTAACCCCCGATATAAAAACAGATATACCCAAGGCCGCTAACCAGCATATATTTGCCAAGTATTCATAATAATCCGGTGTTTGGTTCCCGTCGATTTCAGCTAACCAAATTCCCGCAACCGCTGCAATTAAAGCCATCATTAAGGCCATCGGAAAGCGATTTAGGGTAGCTAAGCCTTTATCCGCCATCTCTGTAATGGATGGAAATCGTATGTTCATTCTGTCTCCATAATTATTTTTGGATACGCTGCATCACTTTGGTCATTATCGGGGGTGAAGAGTAAATAGATTATTTCCATTATTAATTTTATAAGTTGCTTCCTCTCCCATGTCCCTCTTGGAAAGCTATCAACACAAAATGACTTCTTTAATGATAGAAAGCTTTTAGAACAAGCAATTTCGCTCAAATAAAATCTTAAAACTCATCAAGTAGGATAGGTTTTATTATTACCTAATAAGTATCCGTAAGGTTTCATTTCAGGGATTTGATCAAACACTACTTTTAAAATACCAATTAAGGGTACAAACAGAATCATGCCTGCAATCCCCCATAATTCTCCGCCCACAATTAACGCTGCCATGGCTACAAATGGGTTTATAGACACTTTGGAACCTACAATTTTTGGGGTGATGAAGTTACCTTCCAGAAATTGTACGGTAGCAAATACTACGATTACCAATACAGGAGTAAGAAGGGAGTCGGTTAGCAACAACGAAAATAGTACCGCCGGCAAGGCGCCAATAATAATTCCGATGTATGGAATGATGGCCAAAAGCGCTGCAAATACTCCAAAAAATACGGCATGTTCTAATCCTACAATCAACAAACCGGTGGTATTTAATACAGCCAAAATTCCAATTACAGATAACATGCCCACCAGATAATTTTGTGTCACCTCTTGCACACGATCTAACAACACATCTATACGAGAATCTTCGGCCTTCGAAATGAATAACTTTTGAAAGAAGGTGCGATACATTTCCTGATAGTATAGCATAAAGAAGATGAAAATTGGCAGAAGAACCATCGTCGTGAAAATATTGGTGGTCGTACTTACAAAAGAGCTCATAAAGCTTCCGCTTTCATCAATCATATTATTAATTCCCTGCTGGAGGTAATTGCTTTGCTCTTGCTGAGAAATCCCAACCGTATGTTCCAAATATTGAATGGATTCCGTAGATAGCGTTTTAAGCTTTTGGGTTACTTCAGGAATCCGCTCCGAAAATTGAATGAATTGAACGGAAATCAATGACAAGATGCCCGTGAAAATAATCGCCACTACCAATAGTGTAAGAATGATGCTAAAAGCACGACTCATTTTCCACCGCTCGAACAACCCTACCAACGGGTTTAATACCATGGCAAAGAATGCTGAAAACGCTACCGGCATTAGAATGAATTTCCCATAACTCACCGTTATAAAAAGTAAAACAAGCCCTAATAAAATGATGGGCGCTTTAACCCAAAAGGGATATTTCTGTGATGTTTTGGTGCGATGATGTGCCATAAATAATCGTATAATGATTTCTGATTACCGTGCCTATTTTTCACTTTATGATAATTAATACCACCTTAAAATCACACCTTTCCGAAATTTACTTGACCGTAGCAATTCCTAACCGACATAAATAATTATAAAATCACCCAGCCTCTACTGTCTTTTCATTAACAAGAAGGAGAACGACCAAAACAGCATTGTAATCTGATTTTTAGTATCATACCTGCGGCATCAGATTCCATTCGGGGCACCTATGAAAAAGAATAGAAAACTTAATAAAAGACTTTTAGTTAGCCTGGTTTATCTGGGCGTGCTTGCTGCGTTATTTTCGCTTGAATACTCCGGCTTTTTCAATCCTATTGAAAGCTCCCTGCTCGACCAGAAATTTAGACTCTTTCAGCGGGAGGCTCCAAATGATCGAATTGCTATGGTTATGATTGATCAAAGGAGCCTTGATCAATTTATCGAAAAACATGACATCTACTGGCCGTGGCCGCGCGAAGTGTATGGCATTGTTCACAATTACCTGATGGCGAAACAGGCCCGGCTTGTTGTGTATGATATCCTTTTAGATCAGCCCGATTTCGACCGAAATGGAATGAAAGGCAAGGTCAGCGATCGATATTTGGAGCAATTATTTGGCACCTATGGCAACGCCGTTCTTTCTGCTCAAGCCATTGAAAGCGATAGCGGTTATACTTCTACGCTACTTTCCCGATTCAGCTATCCCATTCAAACTGATGACCCGCATCCGCTATACACGGTACACAATATTCCGATCCCTCAATTTCTACAAACGGCTCAAAAAATTGGCTCCGTTGCCATCCCCACACAAAATGAAACCGTGATTCGTACGGTGCCGTTGTTCTTTAACTTGCAAGAAAATAAGACGCTGCCTTCATTAGGAATGGCGGCCTATCTGGCCTATAAAAATGAACCCGTTACGCAGCTTACCGAATCGGCCCAAACGCTTGCTTTCGACTCCCTTCGCATACCTTTGCAACCAAACGGACATTTTTTAGTGAATTGGTATAAAGAAGCCGCATCACAAGAAGGAAGTTTTGAACATATTTCTTTTTATGCCCTGTTTGAAGCCGGCCTCGCATATCGCCAAACCGGACAAGCCAGAAACGATCAGTTTATCAATATTAAAGATAAAATCGTGTTTGTGGGAGCAAATGCCGCAGGGTTATCCGATATTAAATCAACTCCGATGAGTCCCCTCAAACCATTTCCGGGTGTGGAAATTCATGCTACGGTAACCAATAATTTGTTAGAGCACGATTTCATTCAGACGGTGCCTACCACCGTTAAAAGAATCCTGATTGTTCTTTTAACGGCCATGCTGCTAACCGGGATTTTCTGGGGCTCTTCAAGAGTAAATATTCCGCTTACTATTATTACCCTGAGCCTGGTGATTATAGTTGGGCTCACCTTATTTGGGATGTACCGAATTTGGCTGCCAACCGCTGAGATTTTCTTGTCTTCCCTGTTAGTGGTCATTGTGGGCTATACGGTGAAGTACGTGACCGAAGATGCGCAAAAACGAGCCATCCGCAGTGCTTTTGATTTGTACTTACAGAAAGAGCTGGTGGAGCAGATTATTGAGCAGCCGGAATTGCTTAAGCTTGGAGGCGATAAAAAAGAACTCACAGTTTTATTCAGCGATTTAGCCGGCTTTACCACCATTTCAGAAAAGGTAGAACCTGAGGAGCTCGTTCAATTTCTGAATGAGTATTTAAGTGAGATGACTGATATTGTTTTTAAGAATAAAGGAACGCTTGATAAATATATTGGTGATGCCATTATGGCTTTTTGGGGAGCTCCGGTTCCGACCGAAGATCACGCCTATTATGCCTGCAAGTGCGTACTTGAGATGGAAGACAAACTTCAGGAGCTTCAGCAAAAGTGGACCGCAGATGGAATGCCCGCTCCTCACGTACGCTACGGTTTAAATTCCGGGCCGATGGTAGTCGGAAATATGGGCTCCAAAGATCGATTTAGTTATACCGTGTTGGGCGATAATGTAAACCTGGGAGCCCGACTCGAACCCGCTAATAAGGATTTCGGCACGCGTATTTTAATCTCTGAGGCTACCCGCAATCAGGTTAACGATCGTATGTTGACGCGCGAAGTTGCGCTGATGAAGGCCAAAGGGAAAACCAAACCCATCCGGATTTTTGAGCTGATTTGTGAACGGGAAACGCCAGCAAGCGAGAAATGGGAGCTTTTTGTCCGTCTTTTTGATGATGCCTTAAATCATTATTATAAACGGCAGTGGGACGAAGCCGAATCCCTGTTTCGGCAAGCTTTAGAACACAAAGAAGAAGATAAGCTTTGTAAGATTTACCTAAGCAATTTGGAAGAATTTAAAACAAACCCACCCGGCAAAGACTGGGAGGGCAGCTATCAACAAACCAACAAGTGATGAAAACTATATTAATTATTTTCGGGATACTTTTTCTGGCCATGCTGATGCCTCAAAGTCAGGCTGTGGCTCAAACCAAATACACCAACCAAACCGCAGATATGCGCAAAGGCCCCGCGGCGTATCATAAATTTCTGTTGCGGCTTTACATCAACAATCAGGTTCGGTTAGATTCCTCTCAGGGATATTGGGACCGTGTTCTATTCCGCAAAACCTTAGGCTGGGTGCCCAGCTACACCCTTTCCGATACCAAGTTGGATGCCGACAAGCTCCGCTCCGATTCCCTTCAAAGCAGAATGAGCCTCATGTTTTCCCAGATCGATAATAGTGGTGACGCGGATGAAAAGGATTTGGTGGCAACGCCGGCGCAGGTTTCAGCCGCTGTAAAAGGATTTGCGGAAAAATGGCGGAAAGCTCGCAATATCGAATACGACGTAGATCTTGAAAGATATCTGATTGATTCTCCCTCGCCCACCGAATTCCAGAATTTCATTGGAGTACGAACGCGAGATCTGACCAACAATCAAAAAAGAAAACTACTGTATCCTGAAGCTATTTTTATACCATATACCGACCCTGCCATTGATCAAGTGGGCTATGCGGTAGCAAGTGCCGTGGCCCAAAAAGGGTTAGTTAAAAACTATCCGCTTCAACGATATCTGGATTTACTTTCCGGACTTATCGTAGAGAATAGTCAAAAACCCGAACTTGATTTCAGCGTGTTTATTCTGGATGTGGATGAAATAACAGGATATTCTTTACCCGGTAATTATGTGTTTATCTCGAAAGGAGCGCTGAAACGCATGACATCCGAAGCAGAATTAGTTCATTTCTTATCCCACGAAATCGCGCACTTGGTGTTTAGTCACGGCATGGATGAATACAAAGAGCAGGAGCCTCGCATAAATCGGGAAAATTTATTGGATGAAATGCGTACGAAACTGGCTGAAGAAGATGCTAAAGATCAGGCTACGGAAGAAGAGCGTGACAGTGAGCAGCGATTAACGGATATGTCGGATGAATTTTTTGATGGAGCCAACAGTAAGCGTCTCGATAAATATGAGCTGGATGCAGACCGATGGGCCGTTATTTATACGTACCTTTCAGGATATAATCCCTCGGAAGCCATCAATTATCTAAAGCACATTCAGGGGAATGAGTCGGATTCTATTGCAGAGTGGACCGGCGTTTCATCAGAACGAAGAATTGCTGCCATTGCAAAGCAAATCAAAGGCTTGAAGCTTGCATCCGGAAATACCAGTAGCGATCTTTTCAATCGCCTGATGATTAACCATTAACTAATTTTACTTCAAAATATCCATGCATATTGACCATATTGGAATTGCCGTCAAAAACATAAAAGACGCCACTGAGACCTATCGAAAAATCCTGAACGCATCTCCCACCAAAACCGAGATTGTTGAAAACGAAAAAGTAGAAAC
>JBDNFJ010000142.1:0-2130 GCA_041689895.1 Gracilimonas sp.
AACGGTAGATATCAGTTATACCTTAGATGACACCCAGAGCACCAGTAACTTTGAGTTCTCCGGTGGTTATGGTGGTCCAAGTATTGGCGTTATTCTCTCAGCTCGTGTCAACTTCAACAACTTCTCACTAAAACGAGCTTTTGAAAAAGATGGTTGGCGGCCCATCCCTGCCGGCGATGGACAAAAGCTATCGTTGGGCGTTCAGGTAACAGGAACCGGATATCAAAGCTATAGCTTTGGGTTTCAAGAGCCTTGGTTTCGTGGAAAACCGACTTCAGTAGGATTTAACTTATCGTATGATTTGTTGAATTACAGAAACTCAGACGAGAAAAATGAGCTGTTTTCAAGTTCGATATCGGTTGGTAAGCGCCTCAAATGGCCTGATGATTATTTCTCAACTCGCTCTGTAATTGGGTATCAGCTATATGATATTGTGGGTAATAGTTCGTTTTTTGCTGAAGGCACTTCCAGTTTGTTAACCTTTGAGCAAATTTTAGAACGAAATACCTTAGACAATCTAATTTCACCCAATACGGGTTCCAAATTCACAATTTCGGCAGAAGCTGCTCCGCCACTACCCGGTTTTTCCGAATACTATAAATTCCGTACCGAATTTCAGCATCATGTCCCTATAGTAGATAAACTGGTATTAACCAGCATGGTTCAATATGGCTATATTGGTTACTTCACTAAAGACAAGCAAAGCTCGCTTAAGAAATTTCTTGTGGGTGGAACACAATTGCAGCAGCGTCAAAGCTTTTTATATGATAATATTGACCTGAGAGGATATCCCGGCGGAACTCGAGAAAGCATTGCCCCCATTGTGGATGGCAGTAAGGTTGGTGGAACCATGTTTAGTAAGTATTCCTTAGAATTAAGATATCCTGCGGTTGCCAATGAGCAAGTTCAAATTATTCCTTATACTTTCGCAGATGCAGGTAATGCATACGCCAGCTTTAGTGATTTTGACCCCTTTAGGGTAAAACGATCGGTCGGCTTTGGTGTGCGATTGTATCTTCCGGTATTGGGTTTAATCGACTTGAGTTACGGTTATCGACTTGATGGGGTAGATGTAGCACAATCCAACAAAAATGTTGAGCCGGGTAACTGGGAATTCTTATTTAATATAGGAGCACCGTTTTGATGCGTACCGTAACCTCTTTTTGCATATTCCTATTGCTGCTTGGTTATACATTTAACCTTTCGGCACAAAATCAAAAAATCGGTTTTTTTGAATCAGATAAAATTCTCCAAAAACTACCGGAATACGATGGTATTCAACAACAGCTGGATTTATTGAGTACCCAATGGAAGGAGGAAGTTAGCCGACTTGCAGCTGAAATTCAGGAGTTGAAGGATGATTATGATGCCAAAGAGATACTTTATACGGAAGAAATCCGTACAAAGAAGCAGCAAGAGATTGCTCAAAAGAAGAAGGCTAAAGACCGTTATCTTGCGCAAAAATTTGGTGCAAATGGGGAGTATTTTTCCAGACAGAAAGATCTCTTGGAACCTATTCAGCGCCAAATTTTTACCGCAATGAGAGCCGTTGCACAACGGGATGGATATGATTTTGTGTTCGACCGTGCCGGCGATATTAATATGGTTTATGCTAATAGTGAGTACAATCTCAACGATGAGATTTTGTTGGAACTTGGTATTGAAACCGATGAGTAGAAACGATAATTAACCCCAAATAACTTTATACTATTAAAGTAATCACAAAACATGCATATGAATAAAAAAATTATCACAGCAATATTTCTTTTTATGAGCATTTTTGCTGCTCAAAATGCCGTTGCACAGGTAAAAATCGGATATACAAATCCTGCAAGGATTATGAGCCAGCTTCCCGAAATGGAAAACATTGATCAGCAAATTCAGGCTCTGATTAAGCAAAGAGATGAGGAACTGGCCAAGAAGGCAACCGATCTTCAAGAAACTTTCTCTAAGTATGAATCTACGATGAATAGTTTATCGCAGCAGGAGCGTACTACTCGTGAACAAAGATTGGTGGAGTTAAACCAGCAGTTTGAGCAGGATCGGGAAGGGATGATGAATGAAATCCGACAAAAAAGAAGTGAACTGATGGCACCTATTATCGAAAAGATGAATAAGGCCATGGAAGAA
>JBDNFJ010000143.1:0-2736 GCA_041689895.1 Gracilimonas sp.
ACTTTATTAACCAGTATCTCTTTACAAAAAACTTCAAACTGTACTTCAGAATTTGAGTCTGACTGATTGTCAATTTCAATAGGATTATCACCTTTTACTGCGCAATTAGCGGCAATATCTTTTAGCTCTAAAGTGTGCATACCTGCGTTTAGCATAAGCTCCAATTTACCTTTGGCAGCTCCGGATGCATTGGGGTCAGCAATTGTGATGGCTTCATTTCTTGAATCATCAACAGAAAGAGTGAACCCGTCTTTATCAATATAAGAGCCGCTTGCCTTAACGAAGATTTTTATAGGATTGGTTTCATTTGATTGTACTCCCGTAGTGCTTTCCTCACAACTAATAAAAAAAGTGAAGAAGCTTGCAAAAAATATAAGTTGGAATAATTTATTCATTCATACTGGGTTACTTAGGATTTGTTGATACTACACTTAAATCATGCAATCATCCCCAAAAGAAATCTGAAGCATTTTGTTAGACGGATACATAGCTGGCTTGTCCAGTTTAAGCTATACGATAGAGGCCTCTTCTATCAAATTTGATAATTCATGACCTGCATCTAATAATTGTTCTCCTTATTTTGAAAGGCTGGAAATATTCATGAATGAAGCGGATGTATATTTATAATAAATGAAAGGCTAATTAACATTTAATATACATTTCGGTACTTGCGGGATTGGCCGGGGTAGGGGCATCTGTTCTTGCCTATTTAATCTACCACTTCATTGGATTCCTCTATAACCTTTTCTTTTACCAGTAAATTGGGTTTTCATTTATAGAACCTCCTACCAGCGGACTTCCATTATGGATTATGCTTGTTCCAATTCTTGGGGGTTTAATTTGCGGGTTGATGGCTAAATACGGCTCAAAACAAATTATAGGACATGGAATTCCCGAGGCCATGGAAGCCGTCTGGAATAACAAAAGCAAGGTTAAATTAAGGGTACTGTTTCTAAAACCAATCTCTGCTGCAATAGCCATTGGTACAGGAGCTCCATTTGGGGTAGAAGGTCCCATTATTCAGGGGGGTGGGGCTATGGGATCGGTCATTGGTCAATGGGTTAGTACCACGGCTACCGAGCGTAAAGTCTTACTTGCGTGCGGTGCAGCTGCCGGTATGGCGGCCACCTTTAATACGCCTCTTGCTGCTATTCTTGTAGCCATTGAATTGTTAGTATTTGAATTTAAAACGCGGTCTTTTATTCCCATTTCTATAGCAAGCCTTATCGCCACCGGCACCCGCCGGTTGTTGATTGGCACGGGGCCTATGTTCCACATGGAAGCTATTTCGTTCAACTTTTTCCCCAACCTTCCTTTTTTGATTGGCCTTGGTGTCATTATAGGATTTGCGGCTATATTGTTTAACAAAGGCTATTTTAACGCTGAGCGTTTTCTTCATCGCGTACCGGTAAATGATATTCTTTTGCCAGCGTTAGGGGGGCTTGTACTTGGGATTATGGGATTTATGGTTCCTCGAACTTTCGGCGTTGGTTATTCAGTGATCGAGGAAATTTTGAATAATCAGCTTACATGGGGGCTTGTACTTTTAGTGGCAATTTTTAAAGTGGGAGGGGTGTACGTTACGCTTGGAACTAAAACTTCTGGTGGATTTCTTGCTCCGGTATTTGTAGCAGGAGCCGCTATTGGAAGTATATATGCCCATAGTATCAATGCGTTAATTCCAGGCATGGCACTGCCTATCTCTTTATTTGCTCTGGCAGGATTGGGTACACTTTTTGGTGTGGTGAGTAATGCCACGTTTGGTTTCACCCTGTTTGCCATCGAAGTTACCGGCCATTTTGATGCTTTGCTTCCCGTTTTTCTCGTTGCTGTGATCGCTGATATCATAACAACGCTTTACATGAAATCAGATATTATGTCTACCGAGTTGGCCAGTCGAGGGATTGATATCACCCAAGATTATGAAGTGGATATGCTGAAGCGTTTCAAATGCGGTGAGGTGATGGATAAAAATCCAGCCACTATTACTCCTGATATAACTATTGCTCAATTGGCGGCTTTTATTGCAAACGGAGACGATGTGACCGAGCATTTTTTAGGCGATAAGTCAGATAAAATGAATACGTATTCCAGCATTTTAGAAAATACAGATCCACTTAAAATTACGGATGTGCAGCATAAAACCGTTCATGATGGATTTCCTATTGTTAATTCAAAAGGAATATTGACAGGAATTATAACCTACAGCGATATTGTAAAAGCACTGGCTCGGGGAAAAGAAAATAGTACCGTTGGAGAAGTTGGAACTACCCATTTGGCAACGGGATTTGACGACGAAAGGCTGTTTGAACTGGTGGTTCGAATGGGGAAACACAATATCGAACAATTACCAATCGTCTCACGCAACAACAGCGATGAACTGGTCGGCTTGCTTGATTCGCAAGACCTTATAACGGCCTCGCTTCGACAAAATGAAGAAGACCAGGAACGGGAGCAGGGCCAGTTCAGCTACTATATAAATCTGTTGCCCTCAAAACGACAAAAACGATAGATTGACGAAATAAATGGTAGGTAAAAACATTAATACGAGGGTGTAATCTAAACTCTGTCTGATTTACACTCACGTTATGAGTTAATAAACGGGGAAGTTCAGATTATAAATGCAACAATCAACGCAAACTTGACAAAACACGCTCTTGCTTAGATTGTAATTTCCAAAGATAGCATCCCAAAGGAGGAACTCATGATTCACACAGGAATCAATTTATGTAGCCG
>JBDNFJ010000144.1:0-9838 GCA_041689895.1 Gracilimonas sp.
GATTGTAAAAGGCTGCCCTATAATCATGATACTGCTTATGCAAATGGATGCTATAATACGTTAATCCTCCCAAAACCCCATATACAATGGGCACTTTCCATATCTGCCGATTGGTAATTTGTCCCCATCCCGGAATCATCAACGATTGTCTTAACACCTTTTTGGGTTCAGGATATTCTTGGTTATTAAGGGTGGAATCTTTAAAGGCTTGCTCTAAAGAATAATGTTGTGGAACAAAGCTCTGATAACTCAACGTATTCTGCGACCACCCATTCTTCATTCCAACAAGCAGCAGCAATAATATCAGGCTAATTAATCGAGTCAAAGATGCTGAGTAAACGTTCAAGGTCATCATCTGAATAATATTCAATCCGAATTTCCCCGCCTTTTTTCTTTGGTTGCACACTTACTTTAGTACTAAAAATTTGACGTAAACGAGCAGAAATATCATCATAAAACGGATTGGAATCCTCATTTTGAGTCGTTGCTTTCTTTTTGGATTTAGCCGGGCTCATTATATTTCGTACTGCATCTTCAATTTGGCGAACGGAAAGGCCGTCATCAAGCACTTTCCTAAGAATTTTCTGCTGCACGCTTTCATCTTCAATAGTAATCAACGCCCGGGCGTGCCCCATAGAAATTTGATTCGCTTTTAACGCCGATTGTATGAAATCGGGCAAATTCAGTAACCGAAGCATATTGGTTACCGTGGTTCTATTTTTGCCCACTCTTTCGGCCACTTCTGCCTGCGTGTAATCAAATTCTTCCAGCAATCGCTTATAACCGAGCGCTACTTCCAACGGTTTTAATTCCTCACGCTGAATATTCTCGATTAGGGCAAATGCCATGCTTTGTTCGTCATCAGCCTCTCGGATAAAAGCGGGAATTTCCTTAAGTCCGGCTAATTTTGCTGCTCTAAGGCGCCGTTCACCGGTAATCAGTTCAAACCTCTTTTCACCAATATAGCGCACCGTAATGGGTTGAATGAGCCCATGCTCTTTTATAGATGCCCCAAGTTCATCCAGCCGTTCTTCGTCAAATTCTTTCCGAGGCTGATGTGGGTTTTTTCGGATATGATCTACCGGAACAAAAAGAACAATATTCACCCGGTCTTCAGGCTCTACAATGCTTTTTTCTACTCCTTCTTTTTCTTTGCTTTGCTCACCTTCTTTACCCTCTTCCTGGTATTCCGGAAAGAAAGCGCCTAATCCGCGCCCTAATACTTTTTTGGTAGCCATACTCTTTTTTGTCTTAGTCGGTAAGAACCGGGCTGTTCTTAAATAATTTTTTGTTTCGCTTGATGATTTCCCTGGCCAGCGCAAGATAATTTTTTGCTCCAATACTGGTTGAATCATACAATAAAGCAGGTTTACCAAAACTGGGTGCTTCAGCTAATCGAACATTTCGCGCTATCACGGCTTTAAATACCCGGTCATCGAAATAGCGTTTTACCTCGTCTGCAACCTGATTGGATAATCTTGTGCGGGTGTCGTACATGGTTAAAAGAACGCCTTCAATATCAAGTTCCGGATTTAAATGCTGCCGTACAATTTTGATGGTATTTAGGAGCTGTCCCAATCCTTCTAAAGCAAAATATTCGCACTGCACGGGAATAACGATAGAATCGGAAGCGGTAAGGGCATTAATGGTGAGTAGGCCTAATGAAGGCGGACAATCGATAATCACAAAATCGTATTTATCGCGCACACCCTCGATCGCTTTTTTCAGGATGCGCTCTCGTTCTTCCCGATCAATCATCTCAATTTCTGCACCCACCAAATTGATGTGGGCAGGCACTAAATCCAAAAAATCCAGCTCCGTTTTTCGAATGGTCTCATCAATATCGGTACTGCCGATCATGACCTCATATATGGAATTAGTAACAGTTTTAGAGTCGATTCCCAACCCGCTGGTTGTATTACTTTGGGGATCTATATCAATAACCAACGTTGGATGTTCAACGGCCGCCAAACTGGCTGCTAAATTAATTGCCGTAGTTGTTTTTCCTACTCCACCTTTTTGATTGGCAATTGAAACGACTTTTCCCATTAAAGACCTGCTATGTGCTTAATATAATTTTTGAATAAAATCTAATATAAAGCGGGAGGCACTGCTATACAAAAATACTTATTCACATATAAGGTGAAAGTTTTCCACATTAAGAAGCCAACCCGTTGCCTATCTTCTACTTATTTGCTTGAACCGGTTAGCAAAATTCCATTGCTTCCGTTCACGGTTCCCGTAGGATCGCTCACCAACTGAAGTTTTTCAAAGCTTTTAGATAAGTCGGTCTGTAATGTCGGTGTTTGAGCCGCAGGCTGATTACCCGAAAACCGAATCACCTCATTTCGATCGACCCAAGGCTCGGTGCGCTCAGCTTTTTCTAAACTGGTTTGGGTGGCATCTAAGGTTCCTGAAAAGTAATAATAACCACCCGTAAAGGCTGACAGTAAAATAGCGGCGGCAATTCCTCTTTTAGCAATAAATACGAACGCGTTATTTTTTCTTACTTTTTGTGATTGTAACTGTTTTGCTTCATTCGCTATTTTTTGGGTTAATTGTTTTGGGGGATTTTGAAGAGGAAGATCTGAGAGCTTCCGGTTGGTTGCTCTCAGGCTTTCAACTTCAATAAGTAGGTTCTCATCCTCCCGCATTTTCTTTTCGAATTCCATTTCTTCTGAAGGATCCATTTCCTTCATTAGATAACGGATTGCGTTGTTTTCATCGGTGTGCATGTTTTTGCTCTTGTTCTCGTTCTTCCTCAAAATGTTTTCTAAGGTTTATGAGCGCATATCTCATACGGCCAAGGGCAGTGTTTATAGATACGTCGGTAAGTTCCGCTATTTCTTTAAAAGGCATTTCATAATAATGCCTTAGCAAAACCACCGTGCGCTGTTCTTCTGGAAGTTTAGCAATGTGTGTCATCAAGCTCGATCGGGTTTCACTCTCAATCATCAGCTCATCGGCATCTACCACGCTAACATCTTCCATACGATCGAAGTAATCGGTTGAAGAGTCCTCGTCGCTCCACCCACTAACGTCGATATATCGTTTTTGTTTTCTTATATAATCAATGGTCGCATTATGGGCAATCCGCATCACCCAAGCAATCCATTTACCCTGCTCATTATACGTATCATCCATTTTAGTAATCACTTTCGTGAAGGTAGTTTGAAATAGATCGTTGGTGATTTCAGGATTCATCACCATACTATATATGTAGGAATAAATTTTTTGCTGATGCCGATTCATTAATTCATTAAAGGCAGACTCGTCTGCATCTTTACGAAATTTTCTAACGAGCTCCCTGTCCATTAGTTTTTTGTAATTCGTTTTTTCTACATGTCTTTTAATCAATCTCATACTAATCACCCTATTTTTAGGATTGTGCTCTTTGCAAATATACCTTCAATGCTTAATAGATGTTTCACCATCACAACTCGCAAAAAGCGTTTACAGCTAATTCTTATCCGAATTGAGCTGTAACCATTTTAATATCTAAGCCCAGCTATTCATATAACATGTTAATGTGACAAATAAGTCACGCCTCGTTAACGTACGATTATGGTTTAAAAAAATTGTGCGCTTTTTTTCCTATTACTTTTCCAGCTTTATCCTGCAACTCTTGCAAGGTAACTTGTTTAATTTTCTTAACCGATCCAAACTCTTTTAAAAGCATTTTTGAAGTCTTTTCGCCAACGCCCTCAATCTCCATAAGCTCGGTTTTAACCGTTCGCTTACTTCTTTTTATACGGTGAAATGTAATCGCAAACCGATGAGCTGCGTCTCTGGCCTGTTGAATGAGTTTTAAGGCGGAAGATTTTTTAGGAATCATAAACGGCTCTGTCATGCCCGGTAAAAACACTTCCTCCAATCGTTTAGCCAACCCAATGATATCACACTGCCCATAGAAACCAATTTCTTTTAAGGCCTCAACGGCCGAACTCAGCTGACCTTTTCCACCATCCACAATAATCAAATCCGGAATATGCTGTCCTTCTTTCTGAACTCTGGAATATCTACGAGTTAGGATTTCCTTCATCGAGGCGAAATCATCCGGACCCACCACGGTTTTTATGTTGAACCGTTTGTACTCGCTTTTGCGTGGCTTAGCATCCACAAAACAAACCATCGATGCTACGGGATCGGTTCCCTGTAAATTAGAGTTATCAAAGCACTCAATTCTTCGGGGCAAACGGCTCAACTTAAGATGTTCTTTCAGCTCTTTGATGGCATCTGGAATACGATTCCGTTCCATTTTCTCTTTTTCCAGTGCTCGCTCGTTCAGATGTAGCTTTGCATTGGCTTGCGCCATTTTTATAAGCTTCTTCTTCTCCCCAATTTGCGGCACATGCACGGGCACAATCTTCCCCCTTTCGTTCTGTAAATACTGTGCAAGCGGTTCTTCATCTTCAATCGGGTGACTTAAATATACTTCATCCGGAATAGCCGCGGTATATTGCCCCGTGTAATAATCTTCCACAAAAGATTGCAGCATATCTGCCATACTAAGCCCTTCAATATTTTTCAGGAAACGATGAAATTTCCCAATCATCTTACCTTCTCTTACTTTGAACAACACACCGCATGCCTCCCCAATGTCATCATTCTTGCCGATGGCAAATACATCGCGATCCACTTTTTGGTAAACCACCATTTTCATTTTTTGGCTGTATCGTTTCACCGCCTCCAAGCTATCGCGAAGCTGGGCTGCTTCCTCGAAAGCAAGCGCATCCGAAGCTATATGCATTTCATCTTTAAGCTCACGAACTAACACATCTGTTCGCCCATTCAGCATTCGATCTACTTTCTTAATTACCGCTTGATACAATTCATCGTCCCAGTCGCCGGAGCAATTTTGGAGATAATCATCAAAACAAGAATGCCATTTTGGAACTCCTCTGGTTTTGTCAATGGTTTTTCGGGAGACGGCACATGTACACAGCCCAAATGTTTTTCGAATGGTTTCAAGCATACGCTTCATGGCTCCTACGCTATCATAAGGACCGTAATAGGTGCTACCATCCTTAACTACCGTGCGTGTTGGAAACACCCGGGGCTTAGTCTCGTTGGTGATGCAGATGTACGGATAGGATTTATCATCGCGATACATAATGTTATAACGAGGCTGATACTGCTTGATGAGATTGTTCTCTAAAATGAGTGCCTCAGCTTCCGAGTCGGTTACAAATACTTCGAGATCATCAATTTTGGACACCATCGTTTTAATACGCCCATCAGCCGGCCCAGAATCTTGAAAGTAATTGCGCACCCTATTTCTAAGCCTTTTGGCTTTGCCCACATACAACACAGAGTTCGAAGCATCCCGATAAATATATACCCCCGGCAACGCGGGCAGATTGGCTACTTTTTCAGATAGATTAACTTCGTTATTCTCGTCACTCATAAGTGAAAGATACTAGATTTTTAGCCATACATTCATTCCCATTCACTATTCCATAATTGCAGTTTGAAGTATAGAATGGTTCTGTTACTTTAGCGGAAACTAAATTTCTATGAGCCATAAAATTCCTAACGGTTTTGTTTTTTCGCCTAACTCTCCGTCTCGGAAGAAAAAGGCGCTCCTGCTTTCTGCTATCTTGATTGTATTACAACTTTGTTTTCTGTGGCCTATTTATCCCCTGTTTGCTTCACCCACTCCTCAAATTCTCGGATTCCCACTTTCCTTTATATGGCCCATTTTTGTCCTGATTCTCTCTTCATTAGCCGTCTTCATTTTCTATCTCAAAGATACTGAAGAGGAACAATAGTACATGGAAAATTGGGTGATTATTCTTGGTATTTGCGGCATCTATTTACTCATCACGCTGGTGATGGGCATTGTGCCCGGCCTGAAAGTTAGCGAAAGTACCGCCGGATATGTGGCCGGCGATCGTGGCATGAACGTGCTGATTTTATATTTTGTGTTGGGCGCTTCCGTCTTTTCTTCTTTTGCATTTTTAGGCGGACCGGGTTGGGCTTATTCTCGTGGCGCCGCGGCATTGTATATTATTGCTTATGGAGCTATAGGAATGGTTCCTCTCTACTTTTTTGGACCCAAAGCTCGGAAAATCGGTGCCAAACACGGGTTTGTCACTCAAGCCGAACTTCTTCAAGATCGCTTTAATAGTACTTTCCTTTCGGTGCTATTGGCTATCCTCACCGTGGTGGTTTTAATCCCCTATCTAACCCTGCAAATGAAAGGTGCCGGTTTGGTTTTAAACACCATCAGCGAAGGAGTAATCCCAACCTGGTTAGGTGCAGGAATTGCTTATTTCGTAGTACTCATTTATGTGTTTTTTAGCGGGGTGATGGGCGTTGGATGGACCAATACATTCCAAGGGATTTTTATGCTGGTAATTGCCTGGTTTTTGGGACTTTATCTACCCGAAAAAATGTATGGTGGAATCGGTCCCATGTTCGACCAGCTTCTAAATACTGATTTTAGACAAGCCTTAACGGCGCCCGGTTTGAATGCCGCAGGAGCTCCATGGAACTGGTGGGGATTTAGTTCTGCGGTGCTCGTCTCTGCGTTGGGATTTTCGATGTGGCCTCAATTTTTTATGAAAGCGTTTGCCGCTAAAAGTGATCGCACCATTAAGCTTACCGTTGTTTTATATCCAACCTTTCAAATATTTCTGGTTCCTATTTTGCTGATTGGTTTCTCAGCCGTGCTAACTTTCCCAGGGGTTACTCCTGCTGATTCCATCCTCCCGCACGTGCTTATTAACATGGATTTGCCGGTGGTTCTCATTGGTTTAGTTTGTGCGGGGACGCTCGCGGCTTCTATGTCCTCAGGGGATGCCATTGTACATGCGGCCGCTTCGGTTGGGGTACGAGATGGGCTCTCTAAAATTCCATCCATTAAAACCTGGATGGAAGCTAAGGTTTCTAATGAACGAACATTAATACGCGCGGGTGTTATCATCATTAGCCTGATTGCCTACTACTTTGCCGTATTTTCCTCCACCGATATTGTATCTCTTCTATTAGGAGCTTATGGAGGCATTGCTCAAATATTTCCACTTGTTTTCGCGATGTTCTACTGGCCTCGGGCTAATGGCAAAGGAGCTTTGGCTGGCTTAATCGGTGGTATTCTGGTTACACTATTCTTCCTCTACAATCCGGAGCTTAAACCTCTACCAATGCATGAAGGCATTTACGGGTTAATCGTAAATATCATGTTATTAACCGGAGTCAGCCTCTGGACTAAGCCGGAAGACAGAGCACGCATTCAACGATATACTCCTATTTAAATGAGGACTTATCACAATCAGAAATTTTATTCAAAAGCTCTGATTTAGGCCTTACCTTTGGGGCATGAATTCTACACAAACACATCCCGACATCCCCATTATTTACGAAGACAATCATCTGCTGGTAATTGATAAGCCAGCCGGAGTTCTTTCTCAGGAAGATCATACCGGAGATCCTGATGTACTTAATCTTTGTAAGGCGTACATCAAAAAGAAATACAATAAGCCCGGTGATGTTTTTTTGGGATTAGTGCATCGCTTAGATCGTCCGACGAGCGGAATTATGGTACTGGCTCGAACTTCCAAGGCGGCTTCTCGACTCTCCTATCAGATTAGAAAGCGAACCATTAACAAAACCTATTGGGCGCTGGTACTTGGTAACGCTCCGGTATTTGGAGAATTCACGCATTTTCTGGAAAAGGATAATCGTACCAATACCGTGAAAGCATATTCCTCGCCGAAGGGAAAAGCCAAAGAGTCGCGCTTAAAATTTATTTCCATTAAGCAAAGTGCAAAATTCAGCGTGGTAGAAGTAGATCTCATCACCGGACGGCCGCATCAAATTAGGGTTCAATTTGCCAAAGAAGGATTTCCACTTTGGGGCGATCATAAATACGGAGCTCCCGGCAATAATCAGGGTAAAGACATTGCGCTTAGAGCCGTGAAGTTAGAGTTAGAACATCCCACCAAAAAAGAGCTTATGATTTTGAAAGCCCCAAAGCCCACAGGCTCGCCTTGGGATAAATTTAAATATTAATCCTTACAAAAATACATTTGCCGCTGAGCCTTTGTGTGTCTTTTTGTGATGGAAAATAAGCTCGTATTCAGTTCCCTCATCCGCACTACTTGTGATGTTGATCTCCGAATTAATCTGTTCGGAATAGGATGAAACTAAAGTTGTGCCAAGTGTAGGGCTTTTTTCCAGCACAAAACCTTCAGGCAAACCAACCCCATCATCTCTCACAAAAAGATGAATCTCGTTGCCTTTAATACGAAGCTCAACCTCAATTTCACCCGTCGATTTCCCAATAAAAGCGTACTCATACGCATTTGACACCAATTCATTGATAATAAGGGCAAGCGGCAAGGCCTGATTCACATTCATTTCAAATGGAGCGATGATGGTTTTTAGTGTGATATTTTTATCGGCCGAGCTTCGTTTCTCCTGAATAAAATGGAGCAATTCAGCCAAGTACTCATCAAAGCGAATTCCATTGAAATCCTCCACTTTATAAAGTTCTTCATGAATAAAAGCCATGGATTTTACCCGCATGTGATTGGATAATAGCACCGATTTCGCCACCTCGTCTTCCGATAAAAACTCCTGCATTTGCAAAAACCCTGAAATTACGGCCAAATTATTTTTCACTCGGTGATGAACTTCGGCTAAAATAACTTCTTTCTCCGCGAGCAGGGCTTCCAATTTCTGCTGATATTTCCGTTGGGCAGCAATACTTTGACCGGTTCCAATTAAATATTCACGGCCTCCCTTTTTAAAGCAAACCCCGTTAAATAAGTATGGTTCTCTAACTCCATCTTTTCGAACGAGACTGGCTTGAATACTTCCCAGTGACTTCTCTGAAGCAAGGGTTTTTCTGATGTATTCCTGAATTCGAGCCAGGTCTTCTCCATCAAAGAAATCCATAGGGGTCAATTCCGCATATTCCTCATCGGTATAACCGATGGGTGAAACGGCATTTCTATTCCACTTAATAAGATTCCCATTTTCATTATACATGAAAAAGCTAATGGGTAAAGCTTGTATTATGGCATTGCTAAACTGTTGTTCTCGCAGCACCTCTTCTTCGGCTACTCGTTTTGGGGTGATGTCTTTCGCAGTAATCAACCACTGTTTATCTTTTACAATAGCATGTAACTGCAAGTAAAGATCCTCTCCATTAATGTGTACTTTAGATTCTGTGCTAAATGTTGTTATGCCCGATGCAAAACACTCTCGCAATCTCTGGGTATAATTCCAATTCGGAAGTAATTCATCTAAGGGCTTCAACAAATCTTTGGGATTTAGCTTGGGAAATAATTTATCCCCGTTTCGGCTGACTTTTTCAACCATCAGCGTTTCAGCATCAAGAATAAGCATCAGATCAACCGAAGCCTCCAGGAAAGCGGCCGTAGTTTCGAGTTCTTTATTTTTCAAGTTGAGCTCCATTCGGGCTTCAACTTCACTGGCTAATGTTTTTAGCGCACTTAACTGGGAATCGGATAGTTGCTTTGGCTCTTGTCCCAAAACACAAATGGTTCCTAAGTTTTGTTGATTCTTTTTGATATTCACCCCGGCATAAAACCGGAGCTTAGGATCCTCAATCACAAACTCAAAATCATTAAAGCGGTCGTCTTTAGAAGCATCTTCAATCACCATAAATTCATCTTGTTGGATGGTAGTATGGCAAAAATTATACTCTCTGGGCGACTCTTTTAAAAAGTTGCCATAATTAGCTTTAGACCATGTTCTTTGTTCATCTATGAAGTTAATTTTGGCTATAGGAACATCACAAATCTGTGCGGCCAATTTTGCAAGATTGTCAAATTCTTGGTCGTCTTCCGTATCCAAAATTTGATACGAA
>JBDNFJ010000145.1:0-6478 GCA_041689895.1 Gracilimonas sp.
AATATTGCAGATTCAAAATTAGCAATCACTTCGGGGCAATTACGGTTTCTTAGCAAGTATTTTCTTAACAAAGATGAGCGTTTGATGCATGGAGCCGAAATATATGCAGCAAACTTAAATGAGGACATTGGGTTTGTTGAGAAAATTGAAACCCAAAGATTATCTCCTCAGTTTTTCACTTTATCATTTACACTCGAAGCATTCAAAAATTCATACCCTAAACATTATGCAGGCTTGTTTTGTGGATTACTTGAGATGTTGGCGTTTGATGCAATAACAGGAAACAATGATCGCCATTTTTATAATTGGGGAGTGATAACAAATATTCAAAATGATAAACCCCCAATATTTGTACCTATTTATGATACTTCAAGAGCTTTATTCTGGAATTTTTCCGATGAAAAGATTTATACTATTTCCAAAAACCCTGATATTCAGATTGAGAAGTATGGAAAAAATTCAAAGCCAAAAATGGGTATTGAAAAACAAGACAACCCAAATCACTTCAAATTTATAGATAAGATTTATCAACATTTTCCAGAACACTCTCACTGCATTACAAAAGTGATAAACAATTCACTGAAATTTGATGAGACAAAACTAATTGACAAAACATACCGTTGTCTATTAAAGAAGGATAGAAGAAAATTAATCAAAGATTGTCTAAATTATAGAAAAGGTAAGTTACATCAGATAGCTGATAAATATGACTAAACTACTTAAAAAATTAAAATCATTCATTCCGAAAGGTTTAGAGAATTCAACAATTAAAGAGGGTGAATATGCTCACTTTACTATCTCTTATAAAGATTTAAAAATCGGAAGCCTTGAATTAAATGAAGGCCTGTGGCATTTTAGCTATTCTGATTCATTCAAAAATCAAGCTCAGCTTCCCCCCTTGCCGGATTTCCCAGATGTACAAAAAGTATATACTAAAGATGAGTTATGGCCATTTTTTATTATTCGAATTCCAAGCTTAAAACAGCCTAAAGTTCAAAAGATAATCTCAAAAGAGAATATTGATGCAAGTAGTCAGGTGGAGCTTCTAAAACGGTTTGGCGAAAAGAGTATTTCAAATCCTTTTCAGTTAACCTTTGGGTAGCCACAAAATTTCAGATAGCTTTTATTGAATGCTTTTTCTTCCAAGTAAGCATTATTCCCGCCAAGGTGATCAGTATGGCTATTAATGAAAGGGCGGCGGGTAATTCGCCTAATATGAAAAAGGCTAAAATAGTGGCAAAGATGGGCTCAGTTAATATGAGTGTAGAAAGTAGCGTGGGTGATACGTATTTAATCGCATAATTTAATGCTCCATGCCCCATAAGCTGAGGGCCTAAAGCCAGTCCTAATCCAACCCATAAAACAATAGGTTCAAAAGTAGTGGGGAAGCCTTCCATCACCAATAAGATAATAGCGCAAGTAGCCGCCGCATATCCATACACTGGAAATACATAGCCTAACCACGACCGGTTTTGACGTATTTTGCGGCCTATTAAAAAATAAACGGCAAAAATACCTGCCGCCGAGAATGCTAATAAATTCCCGAACAGTGGGTTATCAAAAACGGTTTCCGCATTATAATCAGAAATACCCAAGAGCAACGAGCCTGAAAAAGCAATAAAAACTCCTATCCAAACGGTAAGTGCGAACTTCATTTTATATAAAGCCCGTTCGGCCACAATGATAATAATTGGATGAATAGTAACCAGAATGGAAGCAGATGCTACGGAGGTATGATATAATGAAACGTTCCAAAGCGTAAAGTGTAAACCCAGTGCAATACCGGCTAAAACCATCCATTTTGTTTCACTACCGGTAGGTTTTATGTCGTATTTCTTACTCTTCTTTTGATATACATAGACAGGAAGAAGCATCAGAAAAGCTCCTACTGTTCGAATGGTTACAATGAGGAGTGCAGAATAGCTGGTAGCAAATTTCACCAGAATAGGGGCAAGCCCGAAAGTAGCAAGCCCGATCGCTAATGCAATAAAAACTTTAAAAGGTGCGGGTGTTTGTGTCAAGATACGGCTATCTGATTCGATCCATGGATCGAACTAATTCTTCATCTTTTCGAATATAACGCATGGCCAGTATCTGGAAAACCAATCCCAGCAAAACTAAGCCGGTGCTAAGTGCTTCATCCCATAAATAGGTGCCTATTCCCCCCAGTGAGAAAAGAACCCCCGTGCAAAAACCAAAGCCAATCACTTGAAATAACGCGGCTCGTTTAATCCATGAAAGCTGGTTCGTACGATTATTATATAGAAAGATGCTCACCATATTTAGGATTATGGATATGATCAGAGCCGCTGCCAGCCCAATTCCAATCCAAAGCTGAGGATCGGCCATCGCTCTTTCATAAATAGGTGTAAAATACACAGAGAGTGTTAGCAGGATGGCAAGCACCAAAAATACAGTTTGTAGTCGTTGAATCACGTATAAATACTTTTGAGTTTTCTTCTAAGATAAAAGTTTTATGTAACAAAAAAGTAGGCACATCAAATCTCCTACTTTAATTCAAAAAGTATTTCTTCGCTAGATTATCAAAACCGTTTCTACCGTATTTTGAATTCGCGAATATGCAGGTTTTTAAAAACCTACTTGTAAGCAGTTCGGTTTAAAGTGCATTTACGCTTACCTTTGGCCTCACTAAAAAAACCAGCACCTTGAACCGCTCCTATTTAATTGACTTAAGCCTGATTCTGGTAGCTATAATCTGGGCCTTAAACTTTAGTATTGTTAAGGTTTCTTTAGACGAAATAGATCCTTACAGCTTCAATGCCCTGAGGTTTGTTTTTTCAACGGCTTTACTGTGGTATGCGGCCCGTAAACGGGGATACACCCTTCGAGTTGAAAAAGAGCATTTTTGGAAATTAGTGGGTATCGGGATTATTGGGAATCTTTTTTATCAGATGTTCTTCATTATTGGCGTGAATTATACCTACGCGGCAAATGCAGCCGTTATGCTGGGAACCGTTCCCATCTGGGTGGCTTTACTCTCTCAATTCTTTACCGATGAAAAGCTGACACCTTTTAAAGCATGGGGTGTTTTCTTTGCTTGCGCAGGGGTAGCCATTATCATTATTGGAGGAGACGGAACGCTTTCTTTTGAATCTGAAACCTTTTTAGGAAATATTATCACGCTGCTTGCCGCACTTTGTTGGAGCATTTATACCATCCTATCCCGAAAGTATTTGAAAGTATATAGTCCGCTGCAATATTCCGCTTTTATGTCGGTTGTTGGCTTTGTAAGCTTATTTTTAGTCGGCCTGCCTTTTTTGGTGAAGCTGGAATGGAGCAACATTTCCTGGGTGGGATATAGTGGAATCTTTTATAGTGGTGCTTTGTCGGTTGGGCTTGCTTACATTATTTGGAACAACGGAGTGAAAGAAATCGGTGCCGTTCGCACAGCCGCCTACCAGAATTTAGTCCCAGTTTTAGGCCTCGGCTTCGGATTGATTTTATTAGGTGAAGAACTCTCACTTCTTCAATATATTGGAGTGGCTTTTGTTATTGCAGGTATTATATTAGCTTGCAGGAAATCAGCCTCAGAATTTATAAATAAAAGTAAACCATCTGTCAGTTAATGAATAAACCATCAACCGTGTTAAAAACCTCACTATGCTTTTTTGCCGCAGTACTTTACGCAGTTTTTCTGGGCCAACAGGCCGCAAACGCACAATCTAAAAGTGAACAGGGCAGTGACTTTTCATTTCAAAGCACCACTTCTTTAAATGAACGCTATTTCTTTGACCAGGCAGGATTCCGGCTCGCTACCCTTCCCTTTTCTTTAGATGAATTCATCGACCCTGACACCTACCAATTAGGAGTTTTTGATATGCTGAGCGTTTATAGCAAAGGCGTAGTAGAATTCAGCTATCGCGGACTTACCGTTAACGCCTCCGGCGATGTAATTATCCCCTCTTTAGGTGTCGTTTCTGTAAAAAACTTAACGCTGAGCGAAGCCCAAGAAAAAGTTAAAGAGGCCTTTGGCAATCAGCTCAAAGATGCGAACATTCAGCTAACTTTAGACCAACCTCGTAAGGTTACTATTCATATTGGGGGCGATGACCTTTCTTCACCTGGAAGTTACACCGTACAGCCCGGCACTCGTTTCAGCGCACTGATTTCGGGCTTTGTAATTCAAGATGAAATTATGAGTCCATTTATGCTCCCCCTGAACAAACGGGCCAACACTATTCCTTCAACTCCTCAAAGTATTACCCGCATTAATTTCAGAGAATTGCAGAGTGAAAATTCAGCCCAAAATGAGCTATCGGAAGCCTTCTTCACTACTATAGGTTCAAAATATGATCTACGACTGGTTAAAGTTTCCAATGGGGAAAAGCAGCACTATATCGACTTGAAAGCATATTTCAACAGTGGTAACACCAAATTCAATCCATATATAGCCGATGGCGACCGGGTTAACTTCATCAAGCGATCCTCAGAACGGCCGCGCATTAGTATCTCAGGTGCCGTAATTAATGATTTTGAAGGCACCTTCCGTACCGATGACACCTTCAATAAGCTACTTGAAATTAGCGGCGGACTCGCACCCAATGCCGACTCTTCCTCATTTATTATTTATCGTGAAGACGGACCCTCAGTCACAAAACTGAAATTCTCTTTTGGAGATGAAGTCAAACTTCAGCCTAATGACCGTATTATTATTACAAGCACCAAAATCTCCGAAAACTTAGGCTCTGCTTTTATTGAAGGGCAGGTTTCAACCCCAGGAATTTTCACCATTAAAGAAGGAAAAACAACCCTCGCCGACTTGCTTGAAATGGCAGATGGTATCACCGATAATGCATTGCCTAAAGCGGCTTATATGTACCGGCAATCGTTTAGCAACCGAGGGGTTAATTCTGTTTCCAGTATCAATCCTTCCCTACTATTTCGTAGCTCTGATCAGTCATTAGAAGGCTTTGATTATATGAAGCTCGAAGAAGCTCTTAACGATGGGAAGATGCCCCTTGATTTAACCGATGCAGAGTTATTAAGCTCTATTATAATAAAAGATGGGGATAGAGTATTCATTCCTAAAGATGAGCATAACGTTTCCATCATTGGGCAGGTAAACAGCCCTGGTTTTTATTCTTTTGGGGAAGGCAAATCAGTTTCAGATTATATTTCCACGGCCGATGGCTATACGGTAGCCGCCGATATGGCACGCGTTTTTGTAATTAAAGCGGGCAGCCGAGCCTGGTACAAACCAGATCAGACACAGCTTTCATCCGGCGACATTATTTTTGTTGATCGCGAGCCTTTAGTAGATGCTACCAGCGCCCGAAACTATAACCTTCAGCTCGAACAGCTTAAGAATTCTCGTGTCAGCTTAATATTAGCCGCTATAAGTACGGTTACAGGCATCATTACAACTTATGTGGCAATTACGAGATAGAACCTATTACAACAGAGCTTTTTAAAATATTTAAGGAAAATAAAAATCAATGAATCAGAATACTTTCCCTATACAGAAGCCGGAGGTTTTGCACTATCAGCTGATAAAGATCGAGTATTTATTATCAAGGCTGGGTCGGGTACTTGGTTTAAACCTGGAAAAACCAACCTTGAGTCAGGAGACCGTATCTTTATTGATCGAGTTCCATATGATGAACTTAATGCGCAGAGAAGTTATGAAGTTCAAAAGGAACAAATTTAGAACACCCGTATTCAGCTGATATTGACTGGTATTACTACCATAACCGGTATCATTACGACCTACGTGGCTATTCAAAATATTAGAAATTAATTCTGCACAAAATAAAATTTGTAACAAATTCATTTTTGATGACTCTTGATTAAACATCATATCATTAAAATTGAAGATTATGAAATATATAATAATTGCTCTCTCATCTTTTATGCTCCCTACAATTTCTGCTGCCCAGAACCCAGGACATGTGAATGCTGAAGTAGTTTTTTTAAACGAAAACTCATATTTCCACCAAGGATTTAAAACTTTCGGATCAATTAATTCTACAAAACCTACTTCATCAGGTTCAACCAGCTTGCAATTATTAGCAGAGTCCGAAATCTATGGTTCAAGAATTTATGGACTCGCAACTTTTGATTTTAATTCTGATGGGCGGGACGATATCGCCGCTTATGGTAGAAACGGCTTGGAAACCAGGCAAAATAGAATTTGGATTTTTGACATTATTGGAGATCATTCACTTAATAATAATTTCACAAAAGAAATCTACCTGAATAATACTAAATTTTCGAGTCTTGCTGACGATGACTATGATATTAATGGTATAACAACGGGAGATTTTGATGGAGATGGTTTAAAAGATGATATCGCTGTCATTGCTAGAAGAAGTTCTTATGGTGGGTTCTAAAAATTGATTTTTCAATTTTCTTAAAAAGACAAGAACCTTTTTTTTATCTTTTTGAGAAAAATTACATTTCAAATGTAGCAAAAATTTGTTGATTTCAATAAAAAAAACCAACTTCTATCTATCTATCA
>JBDNFJ010000146.1:0-3570 GCA_041689895.1 Gracilimonas sp.
ACAAAGTGTAATGAATGCGGTGGTATGTAAACTGATTTACAGAGCATATGCTGTGGTTAAACGAGGAACTCCTTTCGTAAAAACTTATGCACATGCAGTAACTTAAAAAATTGCTTTACTCTTAGAAATCGTAACGAGCGACAACGAGCGACAAATCATGAGAATTGGAAAATGATTCTTCAAAGCTATAAACCCACCCAAATTAATTAATAATTACCCGTCCGCCGCCTTCATTGAGGGTGTAATTGGTAAGGTCCGAATTACCGAAAAATCCTTGGGCAGCAATACTATCGGGGGGGGAGATGAAAATGACAAATTTGGGCGTGCTAACCCGGTCTTTTTCCCGCTCCCATTTCAGATAATCTGAGCGAAGCCTTTTCCCTTCCCGAGTCGCAACTTGAACGTGGCCAAATAGTTCGAAGAACGAATCTTTGGGATGATGAACGACACTATCGGCATGTACAAAAGTATCGGGAATGCCTTCATCATTAAAAATCTCGATATAAACAGGGCCTTTTATTTTAGTGATGTTCTGCGTTTCATTTTTAATGGTGGCCGCGTAACTGCCTTCCAGAATGAGTTTGAGCTTTCCTTCTTCCAATATTTCCATATGGATATCCCAGCTTTCGGTAGTAGTGAAGAGAGAATCGGCCAAGGCTTCTTTAACTTGTTTATTCTCATATTCCGTTAGCTCCCCACAGGCGGCTGAAAAGAGAACTAACAATGGCAGTATTAAAATTTTAAACTGCATAGTTATGGGCTAAATATCATTGAATAGTTTACTACAAGGTGCCGAAGTATCGGTCTCCGGCATCTCCTAATCCCGGCACGATAAAGGCATCATCATTCAGTTTCTCATCAATGCAGGCGGTGATAATTGGAACATCGGGGTGGTCTTTCTGAATGCGTTCAATGCCTTCCGGTGCACAAATTAACGTCACAAATTTGATATTATCTGCTCCGTTTTCTTTGAGGAATTGGATAGCATGAGAACCACTTCCGCCAGTTGCCAGCATAGGATCAACCACTAAGGTGTATGCTCCTTTAAGCCCGCCTGGGAAATTGTGATAGTAGTTGACAGGCTTATGCGTTTCCTCATCACGGTACACTCCGATATGGCCTATTTTTGCATCCGGCATAAAATTAATGATTCCATCCACAAGGCTTAATCCTGCTCGCAAAATGGGAATCACGAATACTTCTGCGGCTGGTTTATAGCCAATGGCTTTTTGTATGGGGGTTTCTACTTCATACTCTAAAAGTGGAAGGTCGACAAGAGCTTCAGCAGCTAAAATGGTACCGATAGTTCCCATGGCCCGGCGAAAAGGCGCCGTCTCTGTGTTCTTGTCCCGAAGGATGCTGAGATAGCGTTTTACAACCGGATGATCGACCTCAATAACTTGTTTCATGCTGTGGTTAGCTTTGAGCTTCTAATGCTTTCATTTTTTTGAAATACTTTTTGCTGGCTACCGCAACAGTGCCTGATAAAGCAAATAAGGCAATGAGGTTGGGGAATGTCATCAACCCTAACGCAATATCTCCAATAGCCCATACGGTTGCCAGCGGTAAGATTGCGCCAAGAAAGTGCATAACCAAGTACACAACTTTATAGTAAATGATAGACTTATCCCCCACAAGATATTGAATGGACCGGTCGCCATAGTAGCTCCAGCTTATCGCGGTAGAAACCGCAAAAAGGAACACGCAAATTGTAACAATAATTTGCCCGCCGGGGAATAGGGGCGATAACCCTTTCTCAAAAGCGAGGGATGTAAGTGGAGCACCATTCTCGGCCGTTTGAGTCCATAAAATAGGCGCATCGCTGCCGTTAGCATACAGTACTTCTGCCGTCCCTCCTTCAATATCAATAGTACCGGTAAAGGTAGTAGTTCTGCTTTTGTCCGTGTAGAATAAGCCGGTTGGGGCATCATTTCTTTCAACGTAACCATTAGTGGGTACCCCATCTTCAATTATTAGAACATGATCACTGGGTTGGTCAAATACATAGGTGTTTTCAACCTGAATGGGCTCGAACTGAATGTCATGACGTTCCTGCCAAACATTCGTACTTACAATCACAAGTCCGGTCATGGTACAAATCAAGATAGTATCAATAAAAGGTTCGAGCAGAGCGACTACACCTTCACGAACAGGCTCATCTGTTTTAGCCGCACCGTGAGCGATTGGCGCCGATCCCTGTCCGGCCTCGTTCGAGAATAAACCTCTTTTGATACCCCAAACCAAGGTTGTTAAAAACCCACCTGTTACTACACCTAAAACGCCAGCTTCGGGAGTAAAGGCCGTTGTGAAAATTGTTTTGAAAGCAGGAATGACATCATGGGCATTAATGGTTAAAATGATGAGCGCTCCCAGCACATAGATAAGTGCCATAATGGGCATTAAGCGGGCAGTAACTTGTCCAATTCTCTTAATACCTCCGATGATTACAATCCCAACGAGGGTGGCTGTGACAAGTCCAGTAATCCATCCTGGAATTAAGAAGGTGGTATACATGGTGTCGGCCACGGTGTTAGCCTGAACCGCATTACCCGTAAGAAAAGAGCAAATAACAGCCATGACTGCGAAGAAGGTGGCAAGCCATTTCCAGTTCTTACCGAGTCCTTTCTCGATATAATACATGGGGCCACCCGAAACGGAGCCATCTTCATTTTTAACGCGATACTTCACAGAAAGCGTACATTCCGTGTATTTAATGGCCATTCCAAAAAAGGCGGTAACCCACATCCAGAAAAGTGCGCCCGGTCCACCATAGTGAATGGCGATGGCTACACCCGCAATATTACCAATACCAACGGTGGCTGAGAGTGCGGTGGTAAGCGCCTGAAAGTGATTTACATCTCCGGTATCATCCGGATTATCATAAGCGCCCATTACTGATTTTATACCGTGGGCAAATCTTCTAATTTGTACAAATCC
This sequence comes from Gracilimonas sp., assembly GCA_041689895.1. Taxonomy (GTDB): domain Bacteria; phylum Bacteroidota; class Rhodothermia; order Balneolales; family Balneolaceae; genus Gracilimonas. Next base: position 2,938 of record JBDNFJ010000146.1, read on the forward strand.
AAGGCGTAAGGTTATGAAAATCCCAAAGCTTAAGAGTATTACCACCATAAATGGGAATTTCTCTGGGGTTGACCAAACAAGTGTGTTTACCCAGTTTACCGCTTGTTCAAATAATTCCATGAATAAAATTTTATAGGTTGAATGAATAGATAGAAAGCAGGCAGAAAGTAAAAAACATTTGGCAATATAAAGAATAACATTTCATTTGGGGTGAGCCGGTGAAGAAAGGAGCTTATTTTTCACTCTTTGATCCCTTCAAATGGTGGGCATAAACGAAACAGGTTTTAGGGTGAAAGCTCACGATTTGGATGTGTTATGTATGTTAAATGCTAAGCCGGATATCTGTGTGACGAAATTCAGTTAATTATTCGGATGAAGTTATTCTAATGAACGCAATGAACGATTTGTTAGTAGCTTTGTTCTCATTGTAGTATTTTTAAGACCCTATTTAAATTATTAATTAATCTTTTAGCTTATGACTAAAGCAGACATAGTTGATGTAATTTCCTCATCTGTAGGTTTGACCAAAGTTGAAACGGAAGCGGTAGTAAATGGTTTTATGGAAACCGTGATGGATGCCATGAAGCGTGGCGAAAACATTGAGTTACGTGGTTTTGGGAGCTTCAAAGTGGT
>JBDNFJ010000147.1:0-4506 GCA_041689895.1 Gracilimonas sp.
TCGAGCTTGGCTTTTTTGTTTGTATTTAGCATTGTTAATTTCATGGGCTACAAGCATAAGGTATTGAAAGGTTGGAAGAGCATACTGCCGATTCTTGGCTCGGTGGGCTGTGCTTCTGGCTTGGCCGTGCTTTTGTACGACGCGTACACAAATAAGCCTACAACGCTGTATATTGTGATCGGCATTTCTGTGATGCTACTGATTTGCCGCGAACTGTATATCTGGCTTCATTCAAATTATAAAGGAAAGAAACTGAATGCATAAGAAACCGTGAAGTTTATCGGAGCCTAAAGATGCTCGAATTCAACTTTACTGCCAATTATTAAAGGCTCTTTTTCAAATACATAGGCAAAAATGAACCGATTCAATAAAACAATGGTTTTGCACACATTCTAACCATCAGGAAATTCATTCATGATTAAATTTTATGAAAAACTAAAAGAGCGCTGGGGTGCCGATTCTCTCTGGCAAGTACTTGTTATTGTAATCATTTTCTCCATCAGCGGATCGACTGCACTTTTTGTTCGCCGATTTGTATTTGATCAAGTCGGATTTACGTCAAGCACGCCGTTTTGGCAACAAGTTATTGCGTGGGCTTTGGTCGTATTTCCCTCGTATCAGATTGTATTTTTGATCTATGGTTTTCTGCTTGGGCAGTTCGAATTCGTATGGCGTTTTGAGAAGAAGACCTTTTCTCGCATCAAAAGCTTATTTGTAACGAACGCCGATTAACATATCAAGCAGGGAGCGGGGATATGCGCCGATAAGAACGTTACTTGAAAATAATAGAAGTAACCTTATCCATCAGGATCCGATAGCTGCGTACATTTTTTTGAACAATGGCTGAGGCATATTTACCAAGTTCTTTTTCCTCTTTCTCTGTGAAACTTTTGCCGGAATACACGATAATGGGGATGTCTTTTTTATCGGGATTACTTTGGATATTTTTTAGAACTTCTTTGCCGTCGGCATCGGGCAAATACATATCCAGAATAATACAATCGATGCATTGGCTGTCCAGAATTTGGAAAGCCTCTTTGGCCGACTCTGCCGTGTATAATCGTTCGTAAATCATTCAGCGAGAACTGCGAATAACCGATGAGCTACTTTAGGGGCATAGTTTGCGAAAGATATTAGTAATAACCTTTAGCTAAGAGCTCCCCCCTCACAAATGTACGGATATCGAAAGCAGCACGCTAAATCCTGCTTCGGGGATTTCGCCTATAATGGTGTTGGTGTTATAATATTGATCTGTTAAATTTTTTAGCTGTAATGAGGTGGTCAGTTGTTCGCTAAGCCAGCTTCGTTCATAACCGAAATCTAAGGTAAAATAAGCATCGGTTTTAGTTTCGATGGAGTTTATTTCTGCAATACGATGTTGTGCAGCCGCCCAGTTTGCATGCAGGCTGAACTGGTTTTCTTTTATATGATAACTTAATGACGAAGTACCCTTGAACGGGGGAATTAAAGACAGTGGCTCATCTATGGTGATGTTTTGGGCATAGACGTAGGAGAGTCGGTTTTCGAGGCGAATTCTTTTATCAAAATTATGAATAGTTCGAATCTCAGTGCCCGTTATAATGGCATCGCCTACGTTTCCATAGCGTTTAAACTGAAAGTCGTTATTACTGACATCATCCGAGATAATTCCATCTATATAATCGAAATAATATTTATAAAACAGCGAAATGGAAAATGCATGCTGTTCTGCTTTCCAGGAGGTATTTATGTCAAAATTTAAAGTTCGTTCAGTGGTAAGCCACGGATTTCCATCATAAAAATACCCATCGCTATAATTGTAAATATAATGTCCAAAAAGCTCCATGTGATTTCCCATTCGTTCAGAATACACCAGACTATTGGAAAGGCTCCAGTTATCATTCATCAGCCACAGCATATTAGCCGAGCCTGAAAGCAGTATTCGCGCACGTTTTGGAAGCTTTTTATTATACAATCCCTCAAAAAAGGTGGCATGAGAAGAGCTATGAGTTCCTAATGTTTTAAGCCTCGAACTTTGCTCAAAGTTAAATAGCAGCTTATTGGTTGCTTGCAAGTGATGACGAAATCCCAAGCCAATATTATGCGTATATATTTTATCCAGATTGTAAATCAGCATATCTGAAACATTGGGATCTAAGCTTATCATGTGCATATCGCCAAAAGCTTCGGAAGTATAGCCTTCCACAAACCAATGAAGCCACTGATCCTGCAAGCGCGTTTCACCATGAATTTTAGTCCCGAATGTCGTCGTTTCGCCATACATAGGCATGTGCATTCCGCGCATTACGGGACGATTTGCCACATCGCGACTATCATCATCCATGCTGTGGCGAATCATATTGGCGTACACCATCACGGATTTTAAATGAAACGAACGCTCAGAATCAGCAAAATTGTATTGAATACGTCCGATATCGGCTAATGCTTTGGTGGCATCCATAAGTAGGGCAGGGTAGCCGACATCATACGCTTTGTCGGTGATGAAATTAACTTCAATACTGTGATCAGATGAAAAAGCATGCCGATAAAAAGCATTTAGGTTCAGTTTCTCATACTGTGTGTTTGCAATGGGTTGAGCTCCACCGGCCTGCATATCGCCAACTTGTTTAAAGCTGCCGGAAAAACGAAACGCATTGTGCCCCCGGCATCAGCTGTATTCACATTTAACCGATAGTTTTGGTAATTATCGGGGATACGATAAGCTGTTTCAACATCCATCATAAACCGGTTATTTTCTGCTTTTTGGGTAATCAGATTGATGGTACTGTTTCCATTACCAAATTCTGCTACTCCCGAACCGCTTTTATCAATCTCCAATTTAGATAGGTTATTGGGCTCAACATAGGAGGTGATGGGATCCATTTTATCCAAGCATGCCTTAAAAACCTGCATGCCGTCAATGGTTAAATTTATGCGTTGGTCGCCTTGTCCCCGGATGATTGGCTCCCAAGCAAAAGCCCCGCGCTGAATCATTGCAACACCATCGATGCCAGCCAAAAAACCATCCATATTCTGGTGAGATTGCCGAGTGTGATACGCATGCACATCATTTGATTTTTCCCGCTGATCTTGAACAATCAGCTCCGTTCCCATTTGTACCACAGCTATCCGTAAAAATATTGGGCCCGATTGTTCACTAAGTATCACCGTTCGTTTCATATACCCTAACGAGTGAACCGTTAGCGTATCTACCTTCTGGAGGTTTACGGTAAAGTAACCCTCTACATTGGTGGCTGTGAGTGGAGTTCCGTCTTGTGAAAAAATATGCGCGTTTATCACCGGAGTTCGGGTTTGCCAATCCAATACCTGAACCGTTTTTTGTTGGCCAAAACCGGAATCCCAAGTAATAATAAGTAGTGTTAAAAGAGTAAGTAAATATTTCATGACCTCAAGTTTCAATAATAAAAAAGAAGCCCCGATATCTAAATCGGGGTATTATAGTGCGTTATTTAGCCTGAACCGGATAAGTGAAAACAACCTCATTTAAGGTGTCACCTTCGGCTACAATTTGTACAGATGTAGTCCAGTCACCACTCATGCTATAATTAATACTGCCCTCATATAAACCGTCTTTTGCAGCGGTAGGCGTGTTGAAATCGGTAGAGTGACCGTGTCTACCGCCCATATCCATAAAAGGATAAATTATAAGCTCGGCATCTGGAACCGGTGGAAATGAATGCATACTTTCGCGCGTATGAATCATGAATGTTAGATCATTATTTCCGCTCACCGGCTGGTAAGGCTCCAACCAAGTGATGTAATAAACGGCACCATCACTATTTTTTACGGAAGTTTGGCGCCAGGAAGAAGCAACCTCAATTGGCATACTTCCGATGATCGACTCTTGATCTTTGGTCTCAATTTCAAAAGCGATATCCCAAGTTCCCATATCGCCGCTCGGCATTATGAAAATGGCCCGATTAGAAAAATAGCTATGGTCCTCCTCATCCACGATAGGGTTTCGGAAAGGGGTAGCATGACGCATGGTAGCCATCTCCATCATAGGCTGTATGGTCATCGATTTTAAATCCACATCTTTGCCGTCTTTTTGCACTCTCCAGTACAATGTATTAGCTCCGGTGGCAAGAGGGTTGGCTGCATTTAGTGAGATGGTGTAGCCATCAACCGTTTGAGAGTTTATCGGAGTTAGGTTTAAATCAGCGTCTGAATTGTTTGTGTTGCACGCTGCTACAGTGAATAGCAATAGCGCAAATATGGCCATTTTTTGACCACATAGGTATATTTTTTTCATGATTTTATATAAAAATTAGTTTTGTTTGTTTAGAACAGATATATAGAAACAGCGAAACAAAACTAAGTGATAGGCGGGCGTAACTGTGAAGGGTGAAACCCTTCTAACATAGAGGCAGTAATTTTTATCGGGTACACATCAACCACATTAGAAAAATAAGGGGAAGAAACAATGGGTATGATAGTTTGATATTCAGCCCAAATAATCAGCGCATCAGGCTGGGTTGGAACATTGTCCGGTTTAGAATAATAGCA
>JBDNFJ010000148.1:0-6716 GCA_041689895.1 Gracilimonas sp.
ACAAAGTGTAATGAATGCGGTGGTATGTAAACTGATTTACAGAGCATATGCTGTGGTTAAACGAGGAACTCCTTTCGTAAAAACTTATGCACATGCAGTAACTTAAAAAATTGCTTTACTCTTAGAAATCGTAACGAGCGAAAAGCACCCAAACCACACCCACCCAAAAAGTCATTCCTGCGAAAGCAGGGATCTAAATGATCATGTGAATTTATGAACTGGTTTCAAGCTTTGAACCTGGTTACGAAGGCTCATTCTCGATCTCATTACAATGGAAGCTGGAGCTTCCCAGAAAGCATTACGAAGCAGGTGCTTCGTAACGAGCGAAAACATTCTTGATTATACGACTACGATATTTTTCTTCACTTCTCTCTTTTTATAAATGAAGTATAATTTGCTGTTTTAAGCGGGAATTTTTTTTGTTATCTATTAGGGCTTAATCAACTTATCCGATGAACCCATGGAAAAAGTACTGCTCCTTATTCTATCCACATTCTATGCCTGCAATTTAGCTACCGCTCAAGAAAAGCAAAGCTGGACTCCTGAAGATGTCGTGAATCAAGAAAGCGCATCTAATTTTGAGTTCTCCCCAAATGGGAAACTCATCGTTTGGCAAAAAAGGCGGCCTTCTAAAGAAAAGGATCGCTTTGTCACTGATTTATATCTCACCCGATTAGATATAAAAGAAAAGGGAACTTATAAAACCATTTTGCTCACCCAAGGGGAGGAATCCGAACACGCTCCTTTTTTCTCAAAAGATGGCGCAACTATTTACTTTTTATCTTCGCGTGAAGAAGGTAAAAAGCTATGGGGAATGAGCGTTTATGGGGGTGAACCTTATGAAGTGCATACTTTTGAAAACGGCATTTCTTCAATCCAATGGCTGGGTGAGGAAGCTATTTCATTTACCGCCGGGGAAAAACCCACGCTATACGAGCAAAAGCTGAAGGAGCTAAAAGACAATGTGATGGTGATTGAAGACACGGCTCATTTTGATCCAACCCGCGTATTTTCTTTCAACTTCACCACAAAAAAGGTAAAACGGCTGACTAATAATACCTTCCCAATTATGGAGTATGCGACATCAGAGAACGGAAAATATCTGGTGACTTCTCATGTCCTATCTCCCCATTATAGGGCCGATGCAAACCCAAAACCCATTTATTATATTTGGGATCTGGAGAAAAATACTAAAACTCAGATTCTGAAAGAAGGCTATCAAACACCGGGCAGATTCACCTTTACAAAAGATAACTCCGGCTTTTATTTCACCTCAGAAATCTCTTCTGACCCTGAATGGAATGGTGCAGGTATTTCAGTACTCCATTTTTTCGACTTGAAGAGTATGAAAGTTACGGATGTAAACCTGGATTGGGACTGGGGATTGGGCGGAGGTTTCGACTTGGTTCAAAATGATGTGGTTGTTTCTCTGGCTAATGGCACAACCAACAAGCTCGCTTATCTTACTAAAAAAGGAACCTCCTGGACTAAAAAACCAATCCAAGCCGGAGCGTATGACGAACATCTAGTGATTAGTGCTTTCAACAAAGATTTCACGAATTTGGTGTATGTGTATTCCACCGCTTCTACTCCTCCCCAATTCAGATTGGGTGCTTTGAAAAACAATCGGCGAAAGGTAGAAATCACACCTGGAGAGGAATTTATTAAACTGAATGCGAATCTCTTACATAAGAAAATCACCAAGACAGAAACCATTAGCTGGGCGGGCGCAAATGACGATGAAGTTACCGGGATTCTCTACTACCCCTATAACTATAAGGAAGGTCGAAAGTATCCGTTAATTGTAGCCACCCACGGTGGACCTTCGGGAGTAAATATGGACAGATGGCAGGAAAGCTGGGCTTATTATTCGCAGCTTTTGGCAGAGAAAGGGGCGTTTGTGCTCAATACCAACTATCACGGCTCCAGTAATCATGGCTTGGAGTTTGTTGAATCCATAAAAGGACATTACTACGATTTGGAGATGATTGACATTACCAATGGCATCCACCTGCTCGAAAAACAGGGGAAAATTGATATGGATTCGTTGGGTGCTATGGGATGGTCGAATGGCGCTATTTTAACTACCATGCTCACCGTGCGCTTTCCCGATATGTTTAAAGTGGCGACGCCAGGTGCCGGCGATGTTAACTGGACCTCCGATTTTGGAACCTGTGCATTTGGGGTGAGTTTTGATCAGAGCTATTTTGAAGGTGCTCCATGGGACGACCGTGATGGAAACTTCTTCAACATGAATTACATCATAAAATCGCCTTTATTTGAAATGGAGAAGGTGAAAACGCCTACCCTTATCTTTCATGGGAGTGAAGATAGAGCCGTTCCTCGCGATCAGGGATGGGAATATTACCGAGCCTTACAGCAAATTGATAAAGCCCCTGTTCGGTTTTTGTGGTTTCCGGGGCAGCCACACGGACCTCAAAAGATCACGCATCGCCTTCGGAAAATGAAGGAAGAAATCCGCTGGTTTAATACGTATCTCTGGAAATCATATTCCCCTGAAAATGAAGCGTATAAAAAGGAAAGTCCGTTAGCAGAACTTCTTCAAAAGCAAAAATCGGCACAAGAAAATGGGCTTTTTGGGCTTGTGGTAAAAAGAAAGCTGATTCCGGAAGTCCTTCTCATTAAAAAAGATTCTACCTCTATTGGTCGTTTTGAGGTTACCAATGCGCAATACAAAGCTTGGAAAACGAACCATGACTTCATTCCAATTTATGCCAACCAACCCGTAACGGGAATTACGCGAGATGAAGCCATAGCTTATACCAAATGGCTAAGTTCGCTAACGGGAGAATCTTATCGGTTACCAAATAATACCGAAGCCGAAGCTCTTCAAAAGTCCGCCAAAAAAATAGCCGGTACCGAAAATGTGTTAAATTATTGGGCCGGTTATGAGCTTTCTGCGCTGGATATTCGAGCGTTTAGAGACAAACTGGATGAAGTACACTATACCATGCTTATGAGCGTCGGCTCCTTCAAAGGCACTAAAGTTGGGGAAGCCACCATCTACGATCTTGGTGGGAATGCCGCTGAATATTTTACAGGGAACAACAACAAGGTGATTTATGGTTATTCTGCTATAAGTTATGTGGATGATTTTGCTGATGCAGAAAGACCCATTCCTTCATATATCGGTTTTAGAGTTATCAAAAACTGATTTACCCCTAATCATGAAATCCTTACTTGTATGAAAATTCCTTTTTGGCTTAAGATTATACTCTCCATTGTACTTTGTAATATCGTGGGCTTACTGGCCAGCAGCGTCACGCTTCCGGCAATTAGCGGTTGGTATTCAACGCTAAACAAGCCTCCTTTTAACCCACCGAGCTGGTTATTTGGCCCCGTTTGGACTTTACTCTATACCCTGATGGGAATATCAGTCGCCGCCATTTGGCAAATGGGTAGCCATCAAAAAGGAGTAAAACATGCTCTTTCGATATTTGGGATACAACTGATGCTGAATGGCATCTGGTCCTTCCTCTTTTTTGGATTTCAAAATCCGTTGATTGCTTTTATTGAAATATTGTTTTTGTTTGTGTTGATCGTTATTACCTTCGTACGCTTTAAAGAGCTTAAGCCTTGGGCAGCCTGGCTATTGGTTCCGTACTTACTTTGGGTTGCCTTCGCATCTATGCTCAACTTTTCAATTTTTATACTCAATTAACTGATGGATAAAACCCCAAGCTGGGCAAGAACAAGACAATCTGGATGGGATTATTATGGGCAAAAACGTCCAAAATTTGCTATCAAGCCAGGTAAAAATCAAGAGTCGGTGTGGGATTACCCCCGCCCGCCAAAGCTTGTGCCGGATAATCGAGAAGTGTTGATCATATTTGCTAATAAGATTATAGCACGATCTACCCATACCATTCGGGTACTCGAAACGGCCAGCCCTCCCTCCTTTTATATTCCGACAAAGGATGTGGATATGAATTTCATTAAAAAGACAACCGGTGAATCTCGTTGTGAATGGAAAGGTGAAGCCATTTACTGGAACATAGAAGTGGAAGATGAAAAAGCAGAACGAGCTATATGGTCTTATCCCAAACCCTTTGCCGATTTTAACGCCATCAAAAGCTATATGGCGTTTTATCCCGCTAAAGTAAACTGCTATGTGAACGGTGAACACGTAAAGCCTCAGCCCGGTGACTACTATGGCGGATGGATCACCAAAGAAATTGTTGGTCCGGTAAAGGGTGAGTCGGACGAAACCTATTTATAAAAAGTTGTTTCCTCGTTTTTAGAATAGGAAGCGGAAGCCTATTTTATTAAGGCTGTACACAAAACCGTAACCAAACGAAAGTTCCAGTCCGGTAGAAGACCTGAGCTTTTTTCCAAGGTCAAAGCTTGAGCAAAAGATCAGCTTTACAGCTCTTATTTAAGCAAATTTTAATCTCATCCATCACCATGATTTTCAAAAAAACGCCTTTCTTCGTACTCCTTTTTATCCTGTTTTTAAGTCTCCCTTCCGTTGCGCAGGTAGATGAATCCTACTTCAACTACATGGATTTGTTTGAGCTGCAAATGGTAGGCAATCCGGCTATTTCCCCGGATGGAAACACCATTATTTACCAGCGCCATCAGTTTGATGTAATGACCGATCGCCGTTTTGTAAATCTATGGTCTATTTCATTTTCTGGCGAAAATCATCATCCCTTAACTTCCGGTAAAAAAGGATACGGAAATGTGACCTGGTCGCCTAGCGGAGATCGTATCGCCTATACTTCAAGTGAGGAAGGCTCCAGCCAAATTTTTATCCGCTGGATGAATTCTGATGCCACAGCTTCTATAACGAATTTAACAGAAAGCTCCGGAAATCTGAGCTGGTCGCCCGATGGCAGCCAACTTTTATTTACCAAATTTGTGAAGGCGGACCCGGCCCCTCGCATAGCTCACCTTCCTACCCCACCCGAAGGCGCTAAATGGGAAAAGGCTCCTCAGGTTATCGATAAAATCAGCTATCGCAGAGATGGCGGAGGATATGTGGAGGATGGATTTCGACATATTTATGTGATTTCTGCTGAAGGTGGCGCTCCCCGACAATTGACTTCAGGCGACTACAACTACACTTCCCCAAGTTGGGCACCGGATGGTAAACACCTTCTTTTTACCGCCGACCGATCTGAAAATGCAGCGACCGATCCCAATAATGAGCAAATTTTTGAACTGGATATCGATTCCGGAAAGCTCACGCAAATCACCACTAAACGGGGACCGCATAGTAGTCCGGCAATTTCACCCAATGGAAAACTAATCGCCTACACCGGATACAAGGATGAGTTTTTGGGCTATCAACAGCAAGAGCTATATATCATGAATCGGGATGGCTCAAATCTTCGAAGTATTTCTCAGGATTTTGATCTGAGCATATCTTCCCTAACCTGGGCGGGCGATAGTAAGTCGCTATTTTTTCGGTATGATGAAGAAGGAAACAGCAAAGTTGGAAATATCCAGCTTGATGGTAGGGTAACCTCTATTGCTCAAAACCTGGGAAGTCCTTCCTCGGGTCGTCCTTATGGAGGTGGTTCTTACACAATAGCTAAAAACGGTCGCTTTACTTATTCAGAAGTTTCTACCTCTCGTCCGGCTGAGCTTGCCGTTGGGCATTTCCCCACGCGGATGGCTAATCATAAAATTACCCACCTGAATGATCAGCTTTTCAAAGCCAAAAAGGTTGGGGAAGTAAAAGAGTTTTGGGTGAATTCCTCGGTAGATGATTTTAAGATTCAAGGCTGGATTATAACTCCGCCTGATTTCAATCCTAACAAAAAATATCCTCTGATTTTGGAAATTCACGGCGGGCCATATACGAATTATGGCTCACGGTTCTCCCCCGAATTACAGTTTATGGCAAGTCGTGGTTATGTAGTGGTGTACACGAATCCAAGAGGCAGCACCAGCTACGGGACAGAATTTGCGTCCTACATCAACAATAATTACCCCAGCGAGGATTATGACGATTTAATGGATGCTACCGATTATATGGCCCAACAAAAGTACATTGATAACGATAATCTATTCATCACCGGTGGAAGCGGCGGTGGCGTACTCAGCTCATGGTCTATCGGAAAAACGGATCGGTTTAAAGCAGCCGTGGTTGTTAAACCTGTTATCAACTGGTACAGCTTTGTGCTTACCGCCGATGGACTGCCTTTCTTTAGCAAATATTGGTTCTCTAAAAAGCCTTGGGAAGATCCTGCTCAATACCTCGATCACTCCCCTATTTCGTTAGTCGGGAATGTCACCACGCCTACCATGGTGATGGTTGGACAACAAGATTATCGAACGCCGGTTAGCGAAACGGAGCAATATTATGGCGCACTTAAACTGCAAGGAATAGAAACGGTGATGGTTCGCATTGCAGGCTCGGGTCACGGAATTGCCGCAAAACCCAGCAACTTATTTAGGAAAGTAGGATATATAATTGGCTGGTTTGTTAGATATAGGGATTAGTTTTTAGTTTTTAGTTTTTAGTTACTTCTTACCAACTTCCGTCATACCGCACAAATGTAGCGGAGCGGAATGCAGATGCGGTATCTCCGTGAATAAAGCAACCAGCGCTGGCTGGGAGACGGGGCGGTTGGTTTCGGCGTAGTGCATGGTGACAATGCAGAGGAGTACTTTTCTTCCGTGCGAGACAAGGAGTTGTAACTCCTTGCCAATCATTAATCAAAGCCTCCGGTCATGCCGCACAAGTG
>JBDNFJ010000149.1:0-7185 GCA_041689895.1 Gracilimonas sp.
AGTAATTTCGATGATTTGAACGCTGCTTTTAGTGATGTAATCAACAAATTTAAGGAGGAGCGCAGCAAGAAAGAGGAAAGCATTCGCTATCTGGAAACGGTAGTTCAGCATATTGGCATCGGCTTGATGTGCATAAATGGAAAGGGTGAAATAGTGTTATTAAACACGGCCGCCAAGCGACTTTTTAAAGTGGCCACCTTGCGAACCATAGATGCACTGCGAGCAATTTCGGAGCCGTTGTATGAAATTGTGAAGCAGCAAAAGGGAGGGAGTCGGAGTTTGATTCGCGTAACCATCCAAAATGAAATGCTGCAGCTTGCCACCAACACCACAGAATTTCGCATGAGGAATGAGGCCTATAAGCTGATTTCTTTTCAGAATATCCACACCGAACTGGAAGAGAAGGAAATGGAAGCTTGGCAAAATTTAACGCAAGTTCTGGCCCACGAAATTATGAATTCAATCACTCCAATTTCTTCTTTATCGGGAACCGTGAAGATGCTGCTGGAAGAACGTTTGGTTGCTCAGGATGAACACGTAGAACTTGATAAAGAAGTGGTGCAGGATGTAACGGCAGCGCTGAACACCATTAGTAATCGGAGTCAGGGGCTGATGCGATTTGTGAATTCTTACCGCGATTTCACTCAAATTCCCGCTCCCGAAATCACCTTATTTGGAGTGAAGGAAGCACTGGAACGCACCGCAAGCCTGATGAAAATGGAAGTCGCAAAGCACGGCGCTGTATTATATGTGAAGGTAGAATCTGAAAGTCTGGAACTTGCCGCAGATCCTCATTTAGTTGAGCAGGTTTTAATCAATTTAATTAAGAATGCAATCCGAGCTTTGTCGGGTCGGGAGAAAGGTGAGGTTTGGCTAAAAGGAGGAATTGGGAAAACCGGCAGGGTGATACTTCAGGTTCAGGATAACGGGCCGGGCGTAAAGAAAGCCATGAAAGAAAAGATATTCATCCCATTTTATACGGTTGGAAGTAAGGGTGAAACCAAAGGTTCGGGGATAGGATTAAGTCTGTCGCGACAAATTATGCGTCTCCACGGCGGCAGTTTGATATTGAATTCGGAGCCTGGAAAAGGCTCAACCTTTACCATGCAGTTTTGAGTTGTGAATAATGAGAAAATCATTGTTATTTCAAGCCAAGTGCAAATCGGCTGCTGGCTTCCCGCCAGCCGAAAGATGCGGAATGGAGATAGAGGGCTTTTCTACCACCAGTTGACACGCCGCAATTGTGACGCTATTGAACATTGCAGAAAGATTTCGAAACATCCTGGCAAATAAAAAACTCCGACGCTTTGCATCGGAGCAAATTCTTAGATTAGAAAAGATGTTTTACCCGCTACCAGCTATTGTTCAGCAGTTTCTATAGTGTTGGCGTGCCAGTCAAATCCATCGGAATAGCCATCGCGCTCCCACCAAAATGGAAGTCGTTCGTGCATTTGGTTTCCAACTTCATTCATGGTAGATGAGTCAAATAAACGTCCATTTACCATGGTATAAGTCACGGAATTTGAGTTTTGAATATCCTCCAAAGGATTTTTATCCAACACAATCAGGTCGGCAAGTTTACCAACTTCCAAAGACCCAATATCCTGATCCATACCCAAATAATGTGCTCCGTTTATGGTAGCCGCCTGAAGAGCCTGCATATTGGTCATGCCGCCCATTTGTAGCATCCAAAGTTCCCAATGTGCTCCCATTCCCTGAAGCTGACCATGTGCGCCCAAATTCACTTTCACTCCGGCATTGGCCAGTTTTGTGGTTGATTTACCGGTTAGCATCCAGCCATTTTCCCATTCCTCATCGGGAATCATAGTGCGGTGTCGTGAACGCGAATCGATAATGCTTCTCGGGGTAAAAGTGAGCAGTTTTTCATTCTCCCATACGTTCGTTTTTTGATACCAGTAATTCTCACCAAAAACGCCGCCGTAATTCACAATATTGGTAGGCGTATAACCGGATTCGCTGGCACCGTACAGGCTGATGACATCCTTATATAAAGTAGCAATCGGGATGTTGTGTTCAATGCCGGTATGGCCATCTAAAATCATGGTCATATTAGTGGTGAAAGTGGAGCCGCCTTCAGGAACTACCAACATATCCAACTCTTTAGCTGCTTTTATAATTTGCTGGCGCTGTTCTCGTCGGGGTTGATTGTAGCTCTTTACGGAAAAAGCACCCCAAGCTTTAGTTCTTCTCAAGGCAAATAAAGCATCTTCGTAACTGTTGATTTCCGTTTTTATGGAGCCGTCGGCGCCGTAGATAATCACGCCGGTTGAAAATAAGCGAGGCCCCACCATATTTCCAGCTTTGATTGCTTCCGCATTCGAGAAAATCATTTCAGAATTGGAGGATGGATCGTGCGCTGTGGTAACTCCATAGGCCAGATTGGCGAAATATTCCCACTGTTGCTGGGGAGCCGTGCCGAGACGGAAATTACCAATGTGTGCATGCACATCGATGATGCCGGGCATGATGGTCTTTCCGGAAGCATCAATTACTTTGGCAGTCGAAGGAACTTCAATATTTTGGCCGATGGCTTTGATGCGATTTCCTTCCACCAGAATGGTTCCGTTCTCAATCACCGCATCGCCTTTCATCGTAATAATGCGTGCGTTGGTGAATGCAATCTGCCCTTTTGGAATGTAGGTCTTTATATCCAGTTCCAATTTTTGTCCCACGGATGGCGGCTCCGGCAGAGAATCCGGTGCGCCTTCCACAAAGGTAAATACATCCTTTAGGTCGGTGGTGAAGTATTCCTCCCCAAGGGTCCAGTGCAGTTTGTTGCTATTAGCTGACCAATGCATGTGATAACCGGCGCGGGAAGAAACTTGTTTAACAGGAATTGAATTCATGTTCGGGTTAATTTCAATCGTTTTCCCGACCTTTGGGATAGGAGTCAGATATACTTTATGAAGGTTTGAAAAGGCCATCCACTTTCCATCTGGACTTGGAACAAATTCATGCCCATACTTGGAAGTAAAAAGGGTTCGTTCATTTTCACCACGCAAATCCACACTTTTGTAGGCTTTGTTGATGGCTCCAAAAATATAGCCACCGGTTTGGTAATAAATACGCTTTCCATTAGTGCTGAACCGTGGCATGGCGCCTTCATCGGTAATCTGAGTTGTATTCCCACCGCTTGTCGAGATGGTGTAGATACCGGGATTTAAGGTGTGCACAAAACCTTGCTGACCATTTCCGCCTTCTTTATGAAACACAATAGTTTTCCCATCCGGAGAAAAACGAGGCTCTCGATAAATGCCTTTTTCGCTGGTAACTTTATGCGGTGTTGCAGAACGTTTGCCGCTCTTCAATGCAACTACATTCACTGCGCCCATATTCTTGTCGCTCCACGAAACGTAGGTTACCGTTTTTCCATCAGGCGAGAAAGTGGGATCAAACTCAGAGTTTAAGGAATTGGTCACACGTTTTGGCGTTCCATCAGGAAGCTTTTTACTCCACAAATAACCCGCGGCGCTCCACACTAAAGTTCGTCCATCGGGGGAGGTAGCTAAATTTCGAATAGCTTTAGCACGAAATTCTTCCGGTGCAATATTTTGCTTAGACCGAGCTGCTTTGTAAATGGAATGGGCTGATTCAACCTCAAAAGGAATCACTTTGGCATCACTGGATTGGGTGTCTATCTTATTGATTTTACCATGCGCCCAAACTACAATATGGCGATTATCTGGTAGCCAGTTAAAGTTGGGATATACTCCAAAAATAGCCCAAGATTCCTGCTGATCTTTGCTCAGGTTTTTATACACAGGCCATTCTCTTCCGGTACTTAAATCTCGGAGATACAGCACAGATTTGGTCCTTACCCGGCGCACAAAAGCAAGCAGTTTACCATCCGGTGATACCTGAGAACGAACGGCTCCGCCATTGCCTCCGGTAACTTTTTTAATATCGCCCTCTTTCCGATCGTACCGTTTAATAGCGTAAATCTGACTATTGGGATCTTTGCTATACTGAAAATAGCCGCCGGGATATACCGCCTGACTATAATAAACGTACCTGCCATCCGGTGAAACCCAAGGCTCTCCAATATCCTGCTGTTCATTGGCTTTTTCTACAAGCTGAATGCCGCTTCCGCCTGAACGATGGTACATCCAAATTTCTCCGGCGCCTAAAGAACGAGTAGAGGAAAAGTGTTTTTTGGCGATGATATACTCCCCATCCGGAGTCCAAACCGCGTTATTGAGTAACCTGAAGTTCTCTTTGGTAATTTGATTGGCATTTTGTCCATCAGAATCCATCACCCAAATATTATCTGCACCTCCGGCATCGCTGGTAAAAGAAATGTGCATTCCATCCGGGCTGAATCGTGGCTGTCCTTCATACGCATGTCCACCGCGCAAAAGCGTCGCTTCCCCACCGGTAATTGGCATGATGTAGATATCTCCCAGCAGATCGAAAACAATTCTTTGGCCGTCGGCATTTACATCCAGATTCATCCAGGTTCCTTCATCTGTGGTGAAGGAGAGATGGGTGGAGTCTCCCAAATTCGGGTTATTCACATCCCAATCACTTTGGGCAAATAATGGAGTGATTGAAAATATAAGGGCGAGAAAAGGGATCAGAAATTTCATGAAAAAAGAAGTTGGTTTCAAATGAGGCAGGATGATACTGATTGTAGAAGTTAATTGCGGTAAATACTCATAGCCTGGGTTTGACGTATAAAATCTATTTAAAGGGTGATTTAAAGAAAGGCTTAGGTCACATTCAAGAGCTACGAAACGAGACTGAGTCTGTAGGAATTATTCATGAATTTTCTCTATGGAATGAGAATTTTGTGGTTCATTTTTCCCAAAACACAAGCTGGTATCAGCTCAATTTTTGAGTGAAAGCTCTGCAAAAAAGCCGAGGCTTTTTGAGGTCAGGATAGTGGTGATCTCACTACAATTTTGATTTAAACTTCTTAATAAAATCTTTAGTGAAATCTGACAGTACTAACCGCCCACTGATTTCTGCTCGCTGCCGAAGTAATAAATCCCAGCCCTCGGTTCCCTTCCATAATATCGCCTTGAGGTCTCTCATTGCTTCCGGGCTGCTTTTTGATAACTGCGTGGCTAAGGCATCAATGGCCTGATCCATATCCTCGGTGGAATTGCATACGTTATTGAATAAGCCTTTTTCAAGCGCCCAGGCTGCATTGTGCCAGTTTGTGGCATCTATGGAAAGGGTAGAAAAAGCGCTCTTGCCAATTTTCCGTTCTACCGCTGGCCCTATAACAAAAGGACCAATTCCCAATGCGAGTTCGCTGAGCTTAATGGAAGCATTTTCGGTTGCGAACGTATAATCGCCGGCAGCAGCAATACCCACTCCTCCACCAACCGTTTTTCCATGTACTCGAACAAGGATGAGCTTTGGGCAGGTTTTCATGGCATTTAGCACGTGTGCAAAACCCATGAAAAATTCTTCTCCAGTATTAAAATCCTCAATATCAATTAGTTCATCAAAAGAAGCTCCCGCACAAAAAGCGCCATCTCCTCGACTCTTGATAATTAACACGTGGATATCTTTTTTTTCACCGACTTCCGTTATGGTATCTGCCAATTTTTTAAGAATGGCTCCCGGCAGGGAATTCCCTTTTGGGTGATAAAATTCGATGGTTCCAATATTGTTTTCTGTAGTAAGAGTAACGGCGCCGTTTTGTTCGTTCATTTTTTTGGTGATGTGTTTATTTGGATCAGAAGTCAGAATACTGAACCCAGAATGGTCATCCTAAAGTTCAATTAAGGGTTAAAAGTATATTTTAGGAATTTCCCCTCCTTGGAGGGGATCAAGGGGTGGGTCTCCCGTAGTTTTGAAGAATCCACCGTTCAATTTCATCTAATACACTTTGTGTATAGTTCTTCGCATCAGACTCAGAAAACCTGAGAAAGGAAACAGCTAAATTCTCTAATTCTGATTGTCTTTCTTTGTCATATCCAATTTTAAAATCATGGGATCTACCATCAATTTCGATGGCTAATCTTAAATCCTTACAATAGAAATCTACAATATATTTATGAATGGGGTTTTGCCGGTCGAAATCATATCCGAGTATTTGTTTCTTTTTAAGGCCTTTCCATATTTCTATTTCACCCGGTGTAGAGTTTTTTCTTAGTTTCCGAGCTATTGGAACAAGATCTTTTCGGTATGGAATAATTTTGCGCCTTGGTGACATTTACCCACCCCTTAATCCCCTCCCAAGAGGGGAAATGCGTTAATTTAGATTTTAGTTATTGTCAACAGAGTGAATAGTTATTGAATTCTGGGTTCAATTAATTCAACACTGAAAATTTAAAATTTCCTAAACCATATCAATATCCAGCTTCTTCTTCCTTTTCATAAGCGTGAGAATGGTGTATTCGGCCACCAGCACATCTTCTTGATTGGTTACTTCAACGTCCCAATAAACCACGCCAAAAGGGAATTTATCTGCTTTCTTTTGCTGACGTACATTTTTTCTCTTCAGAATTAATTTCGCTTGAATGGTATCACCAGGGAAAACCGGGGACACAAATCGTAGATTATCAAGACCATAATTTAGCATAACCGGGCCTTCGTCGGGATCAACAAATAAACCGGCAGATGCTGACAGTACGAAATACCCATGTGCCACAATTTTACCAAAAAGGGATCGGGCAGCCGCATCCGGATTGGTATGAGCGTAAAACTTATCGCCGCTTAATTCAGCGAATTCTTCTACATCCTGATCGGTTACCGTTCGTTTTTCGGTAGTGTAAGCTTCGCCGAGTTCCAGCTCCTCAAAATACTTTTTGAACGGATGTTTTTGTGACTCGTGAGTTTCTGCACCTTTAATATGCTGCTTCACAATATTGCGAAGAGTAGTGGGGGAACCTTGCAAAGCGATGCGTTGCATATTGTGTAAAACCGCACGAGCTCCACCAAGTTCCTCGCCGCCGCCGGCATGTCCCGGTCCGCCATGAACCAACGATGCAATAGGAGCACCGTGTCCGGTAGATTCGCCTGCTGAATGACGGTTAATCACCATAAAACGACCGTGATAAGGCGCACATCCCATGGTAATAGTGTGGGCGATTTCATCATCTGCGGTAAATAAAGAACCGACTAACGAGCCATCCGCTTTATTGGCCAGCTCAATAGCTTCCTGATTATTTTTATACGGCATGATGGTGGTCATGGGGCCAAACGCTTCCA